>NZ_JBFUBU010000027.1:0-162635 GCF_056405595.1 Polaromonas sp. P1_G1 | reverse complement strand
GCCATGTTCACTTCATTGAAGGTGGTCAGGATGGCGTTGGTGGCTTGCGACTGCAGCAGGCGCTCGGCGATACGCGCGCGCAGGCGGCTCATGGGCACGCGCTGCTCGGGACGCTCGCCCAGGTCGGCGGGCTTGGCCGAGGCTGCAACCTGCGGCAGGACCGTGGTCGGTGCGCCCGTGGGGATGGCGGCAGCGGCCGGCTTGGCGCCGCCGGCGGTCGCGCCCAGGACGTCGCCCTTGGTAACGCGGCCGTCCTTGCCGGTGCCGGGCACGGAGCCGGCGGCCAGGTTGTTGTCGGCCATCAGCTTGGCGGCGGCGGGCATGGGGACGCCGGCCATGGAGCCACCCGCCGCAGCAGGAGCGGCGGCCGGGGCCGGCGCAGAGGCTGCCGCGGCAGCCGGTGCGGCTGCAGCAGCGGCCGCAGGCGCGGCGGCGCCCGCCTTGCCTTCGGTGTCGATACGGGCGATCACCTGGTCGGACACCACGGTGCCGCCGTCGGCGACCACCAGTTCGGTCAGTACGCCGGCGGAAGGCGCGGGCACTTCGAGCACAACCTTGTCGGTCTCGATCTCGATCAGGATTTCATCCACGGCGATTGCTTCACCGACTTTTTTCTTCCACTGCAGCATGGTGGCCTCGGCCACGGACTCGGACAGCTGGGGGACTTTGACTTCTACGATAGCCATGTTGTTTCTTTCGTGTGCGTTCTAGTGTTCTGTGTTGCGGGAAGGCCGGCCYTACTTGGACAGCACAAAGCCCTTGAGCTTGCCGAAGGCGCCTTCCACCAGCGCCTTTTGCTGTTCCTGGTGCAGGTGCGAATAACCCGCTGCCGGCGATGCCGAGGCGGCACGGCCGGAGTAGCCCAGCTTCTGGCCGTCGAGCATGTTTTCGTGGATGTAGTGCTGCACGAAGAACCAGGCGCCCTGGTTTTGCGGCTCGTCCTGGCACCACACGATGTCGGTGGCGTTCGGATAGCGTTTCAGCTCGGAGGCAAAGGCTTTGTGCGGGAAGGGATAGAGCTGCTCAACGCGCAGGATGACGGTGTCGTCCGCGCCCTTTTCCTCGCGCTTCTTGGCCAAGTCGTAGTAGACCTTGCCAGAGCAGGCGATGATGCGTTTGACCTTGTCGGCCTTTTTGTTGATCTCTTCCTTGTTCTCGGGAATCACCGTCTGGAAGCCGCCCTTGGTGAACTCGCTCAAGGGGGATGCCGCATCCTTGGCGCGCAGCAGCGACTTGGGCGTCATGATGACCAGCGGCTTGCGCAGGTTGCGCACCATCTGGCGGCGCAGCACGTGGAAGATCTGGCTGGCCGTGGTGGGCTGCACCACCTGCATGTTGGTGTCGGCCGACAGCTGCATGAAGCGCTCCAGGCGAGCCGAGCTGTGCTCGGGGCCCTGGCCTTCGTAGCCGTGCGGCAGCATCAGCGTGATGCCGTTGACGCGGCCCCACTTCACTTCGCCGGATGCGATGAACTGGTCGATCACGACCTGCGCGCCGTTGGCGAAGTCGCCGAACTGGGCTTCCCAGATCACCAGCGTATTGGGGTCGTTGGAGGCGTAGCCGTATTCGAACGCCAGCACCGCCTCTTCGGACAGGATGGAGTCGATGACGACGAACGGGGCCTGGTTGTCGGCCACGTTCTGCAGGGGCACGTAGGTGCCGGTGTCGAACTTTTCACGGTTCTGGTCATGAATGACGGCGTGGCGGTGCGTGAAGGTGCCGCGGCCGCAGTCTTCGCCCGACAGGCGCACCGGGTAGCCGCTGGCCACGAGCGAGGCGAAAGCCATGTGCTCGCCCATGCCCCAATCCACAGGGATGTCGCCGCGGCCCATGGCGGCGCGGTCGTCGTACACCTTCTTGACCAGCTGGTGCGGCGCCACGGTGCCGGGGATGGCAGTGATCTTGTCGGCCAGGCGTTTCCACTCGGCCATGGGGATGGCGGTGTCGCCCGCGTCGGTCCACTTCTTGCCGAGGTAAGGCGTCCAGTCGACTGCGTACTTGCTCTTGAAGTTGGTCAGCACCGGGTCGAAGGTGCTCTTGCCGGCGTCCAGCGCGGCGCGCGTGGCCTTGACCAGATCGTCGCCCAGCGTGTCGCCCATGCCCTGGGCCGTGAGCTTGTCGGCATACAGCCTGCGCGTGCCGGGGTGCTGCGCGATCTTTTTGTACATCAGCGGCTGGGTCAGCGCAGGGGTGTCCTGCTCGTTGTGGCCCAGTTTGCGGAAGCAGATGATGTCGACCACGACGTCCTTCTGGAATTCCATGCGGAACTCGAGCGCCAGTTGCGTGGCCAGCACGACGGCTTCGGGGTCGTCGCCGTTGACGTGCAGCACCGGTGCTTCAATCATCTTGACGACGTCGGAGCAGTACAGCGTCGAGCGGCTGTCGCGCGGGTCGCTGGTGGTGAAACCGATCTGGTTGTTGATCACGATGTGCACCGTGCCGCCCGTGAAATAACCACGGGTTTCGGCCAGCGCCAGCGTTTCCATGACCACGCCCTGCCCTGCGAAGGCGGCGTCGCCGTGCACCAGCACCGGCAGCACCTGCAGGCCCTTGGGATCGGCGCGGCGGTCCATGCGGGCGCGCACCGAGCCTTCGACCACGGGGTTGACGATTTCCAGGTGCGAGGGGTTGAAAGCCAGCGTCAGGTGGACCGGGCCGCCGGGGGTGGTCACGTCGGAGCTGAAGCCCTGGTGGTATTTGACGTCGCCGCTGGGCAGGTCTTCGGGAGCGGTGTGGTCGAACTCGGCGAACAGGTCGGCCGGGACCTTGCCCAGGGAGTTGACCAGCACGTTGAGGCGGCCGCGGTGGGCCATGCCGATCACGATTTCCTGCACGCCCTTGATGCCGCCCTGCTGGATCAGCTCATCCATGCTGGCGATAAAGCTTTCGCCGCCTTCGAGGGAGAAGCGCTTCTGGCCGACGTACTTGGTGTGAAGGAAACGCTCCAGGCCTTCGGCGGCCGTCAGGCGGTCCAGGATGTGGAGCTTCTTTTCCTTGGTGAAATTGGGCTTGCTGCGAATCGATTCGAGCTTTTGCTGCCACCAGCGCTTGTGGTTCTGGTCGGTGGCGTACATGTACTCGGCGCCGATGGTGCCGCAATAGGTCTCGCGCAGCGCGTTCATGAGCTCGCGCAGGCTCATGGTGTCTTTGCCGAAGAACGTGTTGCTGGTGTTGAACACGGTTTCCTGGTCGGCGTCGCTGAAGCCGTAGAACGACGGCTCCAGTTCGGGAATCTTGTCGCGCTCGGCGCGCTTGAGCGGGTCCAGGTCGGCCCAGCGTGCGCCGACGTTGCGGTAGGCGGCGATCAGTTGCTGGACGGCGGTGCGCTTGCGGCCCATTTCGGAGTCGGCGCCGCTGGCCACGACAACCTTGGTCTGGCCTTGTTTGGCGCGTTCGGCGAAGGCGTTGACGACCGGCAGGTGCGGAACGTCCTTGGCATTGCTGCCGTCGACGGCGGGAACGTGCTGGAGTGCGTCGAAATACTCGCGCCAGKTGTCRGGMACGCTGCCGGGGTTGGCSARGTAGTTYTCGTACATCTCTTCGACATAGGGCGCATTGCCGCCGAAGAGATAGGTGTTGCCTTGATAGGCAGAATAGACGGACGATGCCGTCGGGTTGGAACTCATTACGCTGACCTCCGTTTCCCTTTGGGAAACATTAGCTGGCCACAACAGGATATGGCTGGTTGATTAACCTTCCGCAACACGGCTGGACCGATTAGCGGATGCGACTGTGGCAGGAAGGGCCTTCAGAAACAACCCAGATTGTGCCACCGAACTGTGACAGCCGAAAGACCATGCCATGCCCATTTCGAATAGGTCATGTCTTTTACATGGCTCACATACCTTCACATGCCCGGCCTTGACAGCTGTTTGACAGATTGGGGCGAAAGCTCAGGCGGCAAGGCCCGGGTTGCCGGCCACGCCCACCAGCTTGGGCGTATTGGGTTTGACGGGCTTGATGACCTTCTGCGTCTTGAGGTAGCTTTCCACCACCTCCCAGACCGGCGGGCCGGCGTTTTTGCTGGCTTCGGCCACCGGCGCCCAGCCGGCCACCTTGTAAGTCTTGCCGGCCTCAATCAGCTTGCCGCCCAGGCGCATGTCCTGGATGCGTTCGCCCATTTTTGCGCCGGGCTCGCAGGTGTAGGTGAGGCCGCCCACGCGCACCATGTCGCCGCCCTGCTGGTAATACGGGTCGGGATTGAAGAGGTTGTCGCCCACGTCTTCCAGGATGGTCTTGATCATGTCGCCGCGCATGTCGGTCAGCGTGGTCCAGGGATAGCTGATGGCGGTCTGGTCCATCACATGCTCGCGCGTGATGGCCTGGCCGGGCAGCAGCGAGGTGCCCCAACGGAACCCCGGCGAGAACGCGATGTCGGCGCCGCGCACCTTCATGAGTGCGTCGAGGATCAGCTGGTCGAAGCTGCCGTTGAAATTGCCGCGGCGGTACAGCGTGCCTTCGGTCACCGCCAGTTTTTCGTCGAGTTTGGCGGTGTAAGGCGCCCTCACCTTCGCGATCAATTCGTTCATGGCCGCATCGGCCGGCAGCAGGTTGGCGAAGACCGGCAGCAGCCGGTAATTGAAGCCGGCCACCTTGCCGTCCTTGACGTCCAGGTCCAGCACGCCCAGGAATTTGCCGTTGCTACCGGCATTGGTCACGATGGTCTGGCCGCCGGGATTTTTGACGATGACGGGCACCGGCACGCCGTCGTGGGTGTGGCCACCCAGGATCGCATCGATGCCGGTGACGCGCGAGGCCATCTTGAGGTCCACGTCCATGCCGTTGTGGCTCAGCAGCACCACGGCCTGGGCACCTTTGGCGCGCGCCTCGTTCACGGTTTCCTGCATCTCGCTTTCGCGGATGCCGAAAGTCCAGTTGGGCGTGAGCCAGGCCGGATTGGCGATCGGCGTGTAGGGAAAGGCCTGGCCGACGATGGCCACCGGCACGCCGTTCATTTCCTTGATGACGTAGGGCTTGAACACCGGGTCACCGAAGTCGCTGGTCTTGACGTTCTGGGCAATGAAGTCGATCTTGCCGGCGAAGTCCTGCTCGACGATTTTCTTGATGCGCTCCTCTCCATAGGTGAAATCCCAGTGGCCCGTCATCACGTCCACGCCCAGCAACTTGGCCACGTCAACCATGTCCTGGCCTTGCGTCCAGAGCGCCGTGGCGCTGCCCTGCCAGGTGTCGCCGCCGTCGAGCAGCAAGGCGCCGGGGCGCCCGCCCTTGAGCTGCTTCACCAGCGTGGCGAGATGGGCGAAGCCGCCCACCTTGCCGTACTGGCGGGCCGCCCGCTCGAAGTCGAGGAAAGTCAGCGCATGGGCCTCGGGCGTGCCCGACTTCAGGCTGGCCGCCTTGAGCAGGTGTTCGCCGACCAGGTGCGGCGCCTGCCCGCGCATGGCGCCCACGCCCAGGTTGACGGAAGGCTCGCGGAAATAAGTCGGCAGCAGTTGGGCGTGGCAGTCGGTCATGTGCAGCAAGTGCACATTGCCGCTGCGCGGCAGCTCGTACAGGCCGGCGGCCTGGGCCGCACCGGCCTCACGCTGCAGGGGAAAACCGGCGGCCAGGGCGGCCGCCATGACACTTGCGAATTCGCGGCGGGAGAGGTTCATGGCGTTGGACATCCTGCCCGGCGCACCAGGCATGCTTTCAGGTTGCGGTCAAATCGGGAACCGGCGCGCGCCCGCTTGACGGGCCGGCAGCTGGAACGATGACCAGTGATTCCATTTCTAATTCAATGCGAGAGTAGGCGCGTCGCCGCAGACAGTGCTACAGCACGGCAAGGCGGCGCAACGACCTATCGCTTTGAAGTAGGAATGGAATTATTTGTTAACGGGCGAGTTCGGGTCTAGCAGCAGCGCCATCACGTCGCGGATCTGCTGCTCGTTCAGGATGGACGCGTGGCCGAACCGGGGCATGTCGGAGCAGGCGTTGTAGGCCTTGGCGTTCCACAGCTTGCCCCAGGTGTAGTCGACGATGGGTTTGCTCTCGGGCGATGCCGGGTTACTCACACCGCGCAGCTTGCCGTAGTTGTAGAGGCTGGGGCCTATGGAGCCGAAGGACAGCTCGGCCTTGCTGATCTGGTGGCAGTTGTAGCAGCTGCCGCCGTTGGCCTCGCCGGGTTTGTCGCTCCAGGTCAGGCCGCGGCCGTTCTGTGCGATTTTTTCGCCTTCGCTCCAGTTGCCGAGGTACTTGCCGTCCGAGGGCAGCTTCACCGTCTGCAGGTTGGCCTCTTCAATCGACTTGGCGAGTTTTTCGTCCAGCGGTTTGCCGGCCGCTTCCGAACAGGCCTGGTTGGAGGCGTCCAGCGTCAGCCGGTCCATCTTGGCGATGCCCTGTTCGCGGAAGGAACTCTTGAGCACCTGCTGCGTGGCCTCATCAACCTGCTGGGCCGTGGGCGCGGTGGCGCAGCTGGCCAGGAAAAAGGCGGCGAAAGCCAGGCCTGCCGCGGACAGCGCCGCTTGTGTGTATGACTTGTTCATGTGGATTTTTCCCGATGCCGGACTTGAGGGATTAACGTTTCAGGGCGGGCGCGATCGACACGCCGCCCTTGCTGTTGACACCCATGTACACGCCCAGGGCGATGGTGGCATCGGAGGCATAACCCGGGAAGGGGAAGCGCTGCTGCCGGTAGCAGTCGTTCAGGCGTCGCTGCATGCTCCACAGGTCGCCACTGGAGACGCGGTAGGCCGGCCAGGCGCCGAAGCCGTTGCCGGCGCCGGGCTGCTTGGTCAGGTTGGGCAGGTCCTGCAGGCGCACGCGCTTGTTGTCCTCGCCGTGGCAGGACGCGCAAGAGAAATCGTAAGGGCCGCCGCGAAGGTAAAACACCTTCTTGCCCACTTCGTACATGAGCTTTTCCTTGGCATGCGACTGCGGCACGTTAAACGCCATGTCGCGCGATTCGGCGGAGAGATAGGCCACCAGCGATTCAATCGATTTCTGCTCGCCGGCGCCGAAGGGGGTCTTGGCGATGTCGGCGGCGCTGAAGCCTTGCAACTGCTCCATGCAGGTCAGCAAGCGCGACTCGAGGTCCTGCACACGCTGCGTATCGGCAAAGAAACGCGGCAGCTCGACAAAAGCGCCCTTGACCACGCCCGGGCCCTTGCCCAGGTCGCATTTTTCCAGCGAGGCGTTTTTCGGGCCGCGCGCCTGTTTCCAGAGGGCCTCTCCCTTGGCTTCATACAGCTCGGCCGGGTTGCCGTCGGCCAGCATGGCGCGGTATTCGGCAATGCCTTCGGCCGTGCTTTTCTGCGCCGCGGCCTGCAAAGGCAAGGCGGCTATCGCGGCCAGTGCCGCCAGCCCGAACAGGCTTTTTTTCATCGTGGTCTCTCCTCAAATATCGTTGTGGGCGGCCGGGGCCGCGGCGCAAAAACCGGCGAACTCAGGAGATGACGGCCTCGTCGGTCCGTTTGTCGCCGTGGTTGTCGGTCCAACTGACCGCGATCTTGTCACCGGCTTTGCCGCCCTTGAAGCTGAACTGCACAAATGGGTTTTTGGACACGGCCGTGCCCCACTGGGCGCTCATGACGGTCTTGCCGTTCCAGGTGGCGTTGATGTTCTGGATGAACCAGGCCGGCACGGTCTTGCCGGCGGCGTCCTTGCGCTGGCCGCTTTCCATTTCATGGCTCACGAGCACACGCACCGTGGTTTTATCGCCTTGGGCCTGGGCCCGAATCCGCATTGGGTCTGACATATCTTTTTCCTTTCAGTCGTTTGGGTGTCGCGAGGCTCAGCCGCCGCAGCCGCCCAGAGTCACTTTGACTTCTTTCACGGCGTAAAAATATTTGTCCCCGGCCTTGGCCAGCGCGTAGACATTGGAGGACTGGCCCATCTTGATATTGGTCGAAACATTGGCGTCGGTGCCGGCCGGGATGTCGAACATGGCGGCCAGTGCGCTCGGGTTTTTCTCGACGATGAGGGCGATCTGCGTCGTGTTGGCGATGTTGCTCTGCGCGCCTACGCGCACCACGTTGCCGTTTTCGGCGATTTCAGGCGCTTGCAGCAGCAGGTCCTTGCTTTCGACCGGTGCGCTGGTGGCGCCCATGGCCTTGGCCGCGTCGGCCAGGGACTTGCTCTCAAAAGCCGCCTTGTTCCAGCCGGGGGCGTTTTGCGCATAGGCCGGGCTCAGGCCCGAAGCAGCCGCCAGCGCCAGCGCCGTGGCGCCGGAACTGCTAGCCAAAAAATCACGACGTTCCATGGTTGAACTCCTCTGTATATAACTTGAATGTCTTTAAAAACTTAGCCCGATTGGACACAAAACCGCAAAACTCCGGGAGGGTATTTCTCCCAGCATCCTCAAAAAAAACACCGCCGGTCCGCACGCCTTACTTCGCCGCGCCCTGCACCAGCCATTGGGAAATCTGCGCCGACTCCGCCGCGCTCAAAGCCTGCGGCGGCATCGGGATCGCACCCCAGGCGCCCTGCCCGCCGGCCTTGATTTTGCCCGAGAGGTAATTCACCGCATCGGCGCGGTCCTTATATTTGTTGGCTATATCCTTGAACGAAGGACCCACCAGTTTGTTGTCCATGCCGTGGCAGGCCAAGCAGGCATTTTTCTGCAAAAAAGGCATCACGGACGCCGAGCCGGAAGCGGCCGTCTTTACCACGGCGGCCACAGGGGCCGTTGCGGCGGGCGCGCGTTCCGCCTGCGCCATGACGACGCCGGATTTTGCCTCGGTGGCCAAAGCCGGGCGTGTCGTATCCACACCGCGGCTCTGGCCCACCAGGCGAGATTGATCTGCCAGGTTGCCATGGGCGTTGCGCGCATAGTCCGGCAAAAAGCTTTTGACCACCACTTCGGCCTTGCAGTTCGCCATGCAGTTGGACCCTTGCACGTCAGGCTTGGCCGTGCCGCCCAGTTCCTTGCCGGGCCACATCGCGTGCGCCGTGGTCATGCCGTTGCGGTTGGGCAGGCGGGCCTGTACCTCGCGGATGTTGGTGTCCGACAGCGTAAAGTCTTCCGGCAGCACATTGCCCAGGAACAAGATGTAGGCCGTCGCGGCATAGACCTCGTCGGGCGTCAGCGTCTTGGGCGCGGTCCAGGGCATGGCGCGGTTGATGTAGTCCCACAGCGTCGACAGCGTCGACACCTTCATCAGCGTGGTGCGGTTGGGCTGGTTGGCGCCCGGCATCAGGCCGTCGACCCGGCCGCTCTTGATGTCCTGCGCCGTGGTGCCGCCGGCGATCGGCGTGAACACCTCCGACGACTCGGCAAAACTGCCGTGGCAGGAGGCGCACTGCGCCTCCCACAGCACTTCGCCCTGCCGCACCGTGCCCTGCCCCTTGGGCAGGCCCTTGAAATCGGGCCGCACGTCGATGTCCCAGGCCTTGACCTCGGCGGGCGTGGCGGTTCTGCCGACGCCGGCCAGCGCCGCCTGCCGAGCGGCCGGCTGCGCCTCTGCAAAGCCTGTGGCCAAGCCGGCAAGCACCAGCAGCAGCGCGAGGGGAGCGTGTTTAAACCTGGACATTTTTCACCTCGCCGTTTTCTTCCAGCGACCACGACTGGATGGCGTTGTTGTGATAAATGCTGCGCGAGGCGCGCACCTTGCGCAGCTCGCTGTAGGTCGGCTGGACCTGCCCGGTTTCGTCCACCGCGCGGCTCTGGAAAATCGCCGGCTTGCCGTCCCAGACGAAGTCGGCGTTAAAGCGCGTGAGGCACTTGGCCAGTACCGGCCCTTCGAGCCGTGCCTGCGTCCAGTTGCGCCCGCCGTCCACCGAGACGTCGACCCGGCGTATCTTGCCGCGCCCGCTCCAGGCGAGGCCCGTGAGGTTGTGAAAGCCCTTTTGCAGCAGCACCTGGCCGCCGCTGGGCGAGGTGACCACACTTTTGACTTCCTGGATGCTGGTGTACTGCCGGTGCAGGCCGCTGGGCTGCAGGTCGACATAGTGAATGGTTTCATCCTTGGCGCCGTAGGGCATGTCGCCCACCTCGATGCGGCGCAGGTACTTGATCCAGCTCACGCCCTGCACGCCAGGCACGATGAGCCGCAGCGGATAGCCGTTTTCGGGCCGCAGCATTTCACCGTTCTGCCCGTAGGCGACCAGCACCTCGCCGCTCATCACCAGGTCCATGGGAATGGTGCGCGTCATGCCCGAGCCGTCGGCGCCTTCGGCCAGGATGAACCTGGCGCGCTTGAGGTCGGCGCCGCAAAGTTCCAGCAAGGTGCGCAGCGGCACGCCGGTGAATTCGCTGCAGCTCAGCATGCCGTGGGTGTACTGCACCGTCGGCACCGCGGCATTGCCCCATTCCATGCCCGTATTGGCGCCGCATTCGATGAAGTGCATACGGCTCACGCTGGGCAGCCGCATCAATTCGTCCATGTTGAAAACCATGGGGCGCTTGAGCATGGCCTCGTCGGAGCCGTTGAGCATCAGCCGGTGTTTGGACGGGTCGATGTCCCACCAGCCCTGATGGTGGCGCTCAAAGTGCAGGCCGCTGGGCGTGATGATGCCGAACAAGCCTTGCAGGGGACAAAAACTCACGCTGGCCTGGCTGACACGCGTCAGGCCCGGGCTTTCGCGGCGCTGCAGGTTTTTCTCGAATTCGCTCGGCAGGCCGTAAGGTCGCGCCGCCACCGGCTGGCCCAGGCCCTTGCTGTGCGGCGGAAGGTTCAGGATTTCGGGCTCGCCTTCAGCAGCCGCAGCGCCTTGAGCAGCGGCCTGGCCCGCGGCCAGCGTGCCGGCCGCGGCGGCGAAGGCACCGGCCAGAAAACCGCGGCGCCCGGCCCGCACCTCTTGTATCTGCTCGCGAGAAAGGAAGTTCTCAGGGGCGCGCTGAAGGAATCGGTTCAACATCATGGAGGCGTCTTTCGGTTCAGGCGTCCTGTGTGCCGGAGCGCGGCGACAGGCTTTGCGCCGGGGGCAGCGCGCCCGGCTCATCCAGTTCGATGGCGATCTGGGTGCAGACGCTGCGGCACAGCGCCACGGCTTTTTCGCTTTGCACCCGGTAGATCACCTGGGTGCCTTCCTTGCGTTTGGCCAGCACGCCGGTGCGGTACAGCACGGCCAGGTGCTGCGAAAGGTTGGGCTGCGTGGTGTCAATCTCGGCCAGCAGCTCGTTGACGGATTTTTCACGCTCGCACAAGGCGCTCAGCACGCGCAGGCGCATCGGCGTTGCGAGTACACCGAACAGCTCGGCCGCCAGTTCAAACACCCGGCCCCGTTCAACCTGGGCACTGGCCTGGATCATCTCGTCCATAGTGACTTCTTCTTAATATAAGTAATGACTAATATTATTCATCCAAACGGGGGAGCTTTCCTCCGTGATTACCCTTGGCAGCCTCCTGAAACTGGTGAATATCACCAAGCCGGTGCCAAAGGTCCCAAAAGGTGTTGCCGCAACGCACTCCGCCCCTCTGTAGCAGGTGTAATAAAACCCTGAAAGTCATGCCTCCGTGATATAAAACTTTTGTTACTTACGGGTTGTTACCTGGGAACTTTATAAAATAATACTTATGTATTCAAAACACAGACTTTTCTCGGGCGGCATTCTCTTCCTGCTTGCAGGCCTTTTGAGCGGCCTGGCACATGCGGAAGTCGACGCACTGGTCACCAACGCACGCACCCTGCTGGACCAGAGCCAGGCGCAGAAAGCCTTCGATCTGCTGGAGCCGCAAGAGGCCGCGCGCGCGGGAGACCCGGACTTCGACACCGTATTGGGCATCGCCGCCAACGAAACCGGCCAATACACCCGCGCGGTATTCGCGCTGGAACGCGTGCTGGCCGTGCAGCCCAGCAATTCAAGGGCACGCGCCGAACTCGGCCGCGCACTTTTCTCGGTCGGCGATACCAAAGCCTCCCGGCAGGTATTGCTGGAGACCAAGCAGGACAACATCCCGGCCGAAGCCGCCGCCACCATCGACCAGTTCCTGCAGGCCATTGACCGGACGGAAGAAGCCGCCCGCTCGTCGGTCAAGCCCTTCATCGAAGCCAGCATCGGCTACGACACCAACATCAACAGCGGCCCCGGCAATCCCAATGTGGCCGTGCCCGCGTTCGGCGGCCTGATCTTCACGCTCAACAGCGCCGGCGTCGAAACCAAGGACGCCTTTGCCAGCCTGGGCGGCGGCTTGTCGGCGCGCTACGTGGTCGATCCGCGCTGGTCGCTGATCGGCAACGTCTACGGCAATGCGCGCGTCAACGCCAAATACAACGACTTCAACACCGGCCAGGTCGACCTCAATTTCGGCGCCAGCTACCGCTACGACAAGCACGAATTCTCGGGCGTCGTCCAGGCCGGGACCTACACCGTCGCAGGCTCGCGTGCCCGCGACCAGCAAGGCCTGGTCGGCGAATGGACCTACCGCATCGACGGTTTCCGCCAGTGGAGCAGCTACATCCAGTGGGGCGACCTGAGCTATCCCGGCCAGTCGCTGCGCGACGCCACGCGCACGGTAATCGGGACTTCCTATGCCCATGCTTTCCGGGACAGCAACATCGTCGTCTTCGGCGGCGCTTACGTCGGCAAGGAAAAAGAGCGCGCCTCAGGCGTCCCGCAACTGGGCCATGACCTTGTCGGCGTTCGCACCGGCATCCAGAAAACCCTCTCGGATGCACTGGCGCTGTTCGGCAGCCTCGCCTACGAAGACCGCAAATACGGCGGCACCGACCCGCTCTTCCTCGTCACCCGCCATGACAAGCAGTGGAACCTGAACCTGGGCCTGAACTGGGTGCCGGCCAAACTGTGGCGCGTCACGCCCCAGCTGGCCCTGACCTCGGTGAAGTCCAACGTCGTGATTTCCGACTACAACCGCAGCCTGTTCTCGGTCACGGTGCGCCGCGACTTCTGACCGGCTTGCCGGCCAACAACGCCCCCATGAAAACAACAAGAAAATTCCCGCTCAAGCGAGTCGCCCTCTCGGTGGTGATCGCCGCGGCGTTTCCCGCCCAAACCATGGCCGCCGGGTCGGCCGGCGTGGCCCAGTTCATTGCCGGCGACGTCAACGTGCAGCGCGCGAACGGAAAAACCGAGGCCCTGGTCAAAGGCAAAGCGCTTGAAAGCGGCGAATCTATCCTGACGGGCAACGCCGGCCGGGCCCAGGTCCGCTTTTCCGACGGCGGCCTGGTGTCCCTGCAGCCCAACACCGACTTCAAGATCGCCAACTACGTCGATGAGGCCGACCCCAAACAGGACCGCTTCCTGGTCGACCTGCTGCGCGGCAGCATGCGGGCCATCACCGGCCTGATCGGAAAACGCAATCGCGAAAACTACAAGGTCACCACCACCACGGCCACCATCGGCATACGCGGTTCCGGCTTCAGCGTGGGCTATAACCCCGACGGCTCTCTGGGCATCACGACCGAGCTGGATGCCATCGAGGTCTGCAATGCCGGCGGCTGCGTGGGCCTGACGGCCGGCGAATCGGTGCGCGTCATCAACAGCTCCGAGGCACCTGTCCGCACCAATGTGCGGGCCAATGTGCCGACACCGCCGCCTACCCAGGAAGTGGCCGTGGCCGGCAACCAGACCACGTCCGACGGCAAGCCCGCCATTGTTCCTCCGCCCGCCGCGACGCCGGCGCCCGTCAAGCAGGTGTTCACCGACCTGGCCGCAGCGGTTGCGTTCACCAATCCCTCGACGTCCAGCTCGGTGGTCGAAAGCTATTACCCCGAGGCCGGCACGGCCGTGCTGACCAGCTTCCTCAGCGGCAAACCGATCGACTTCGACAGCGTCGACAGCCGCAACGTCCGGACCCAGTTCCGCAGCACGCCCGGCCTTACGACGATGGAAAAAGGCGCGCTGGGCGTACCGACCGATCTCGACTTCGTCGGCTGGGGCAGCTGGGTGACGGGGCAAAAAATCGTGGCGGGCTCGACCACCGCGATTGAATCCGTTCACTTCGTGATGGGCCGGCCGACGCCGCTGGCCCAGATGCCGGCCGACAACATGCAGGGCACCTACCAGCTTGCCGGCGGCACGGCCTTTTCGAGCCTGCTCGGCGCGGGCCAGCTTGTCGGGGGTTCGCTGGTCGCCAACTTCGGCGCCTACGGTGCGGGCCAGGGCTATGGCAGCCTCAGCCTCACCACGCGCTTCGGCGGCAACGACTATGGCGTCAGCAGCGAGCTGGACATCAACAACGCCAAAATCACCAACAATTCGGGCGCGAATGTCACCGGTTTTTTCACCGGCAACAATGCCAGCCGCGCCGCGCTGGTCTACAGCGCTCCCTCCGTTACCGGTGCAGGCGCCAACGCGGGGCAGGTTTCCGGTGCGGCCGTTTTTCAGCAAAGCACCCTGGTCCTTCGACCGCCCTTGTAAGCAGGGCCCCCTTTAGTTCAGCAAGCCAGTCCAGCGCGAACGCCTAAAAAATCCCCGGAGAAACCGCCATGACCCCGCACATCAAGCTCCAACACACCGTCCTGGTCATGGCGCTAGCCGCCATTTACCCCCTGCAAGCCTTCGCCGCGCCCTCCGCAGGCGTCGCCCAGTTCATCGCTGGTGATGTCAACGTCCGCCGCGCCGACGGCGGCACTACGCCACTGGTCAAGGGCAAGGACATTGAAAGCGGCCAGGCCATCGTGACCGGCGCCAGCGGCCGCGCGCAGGTGCGCTTCACCGATGGCGGGCTGGTTTCCCTGCAGCCCAACACCGAGTTCAAGGTCGCCAACTATGTGGACAAGGCTGATCCCAAGGAAGACCGTTTCCTGGTCGACCTGCTGCGCGGCAGCATGCGGGCCATCACCGGCCTGATCGGCAAGCGCAACCGCGAGAATTACAAGGTCACCACCACCACGGCCACCATCGGCATACGCGGCTCCGGCTTCAATGTCGGCTACAACCCCGACGGCTCGCTGGGCGTGACGACCGAGCTGGACGCCATCGAGGTCTGCAATGCCGGCGGCTGCGTGGGCCTGACGGCCGGCGAATCGGTGCGCGTGATCAACAACACCGATGCGCCGGTGCGCACCAATGTGCGGGCCAATGTTCCCACGCCCGCTCCCGAGCGCGACCCGGTCACCGTCGGAGACAAGGTCAACGACCAGGGCAAACCCGATCTGATCAAGGTTGTTGAACCTGTTGCCCCCACCCCGCCAGTCAACACCGGCACCTTCACCAACCTCAAGGTGGCGGCGAACTATTACGTCCCCCTGGTCTCCGGGCCCGGGCCCCAGGTTGGCCCTGTGGTGGCGACCTCCGCGACCCTGGATCTCGGGAAAGTCACGGACTTCACCAGTGGAAGCAACGTTTTCAAGCCCACCGTGGCCAACAGCTTCGGTTCAGCCGGCACCATCGCGGCCGGCGACTTTATTGGATGGGGTACCTGGACGACGGCCACGAAAAACAGCGGGACGAACCTTGCGGACCTCCACTACATCATCGGCCAGCCCACGGCGGTCATGCCCACCACAACCGGCATCGCCACCTACACCCTGATCGGCGCCACCCCGGTCACCGGCTATACCAGCCCCAGCGGGCCGGCGACCGCCATGGGAACACTCACCTCCGCATCGATGGCGGTCGATTTCGTCAACAGCAAACTTGGCGTGACCATCAACACCACCCTGGGCAACATCAGCGTGGGAAGCCTCATCGCGATTTCCGGCGCGCAATTCACCTACAGCTCCGGCACAGGCATTTACGTCAACGGATTTTTCACAGGCGTCAATGCCAACCGGGCGGGCCTGGTCTATACAGGTCCCGGCACAACGATTTTCTCCGGCGCGGCAGCCTTCCAGGCACCGTGAGCCAAGCGCCTCAGCGCAAATAGAAAGCCAGGTCGCGCGCTATGGCTTCGGGGCCGTGGGCGTTGATCGCTTGCCGCGTGGCGGCCTCACCGACCCGGCGGCAGAGTTCGGGCGAGTCACTGAGGGCCATCAAGCTGTCATAGGCCTGCTCCTGGGTCCTCACAAGAAAGCCCGATGTCCCATGGGCCATCATCTCCGCGTAGCCGCCTGCCTCATGCGCCACCACCGGCAAGCCCGCCCCCATGGCCTCCAGCACCACGCGGCCATAGGCTTCGATGAACAAGGCCCCCGTCCGGTAGAAAACCGCGTCGAGCGAGCGGTAAAACTCAGGCATGCTTTCAGTTCCCGCCGCCAGCAGTTCAATGCCGGCCACTCCGCCCAGCCCCGGTGCCAGGCAGGTACCGCCCATGATGCGCACCCGGATGCCCCTGCTGGCAAGCATCCGGTAAAGGCTCAGGTCGTCCGGGTGATGCTTTTCGAGCAGGTCACGGCTGGCACGCCCGACCGTAAAAGGTCCGGGCTTTTGCGTGGCCTCGAATCGCTGTTCGGCCACCCGCAGGAAAGGCTCCAGGTCCAGCATGCTCGGTATCACACGGCCCGGCAGCGCGGCGCTGCGCCGCACAAAATCCGATACAAACACGATTTCGGGATCAAGCCCGGTTGATTCGCGCACGCTCTCGACAATGGAAAAAAGCTGGCCCTGGTTGGAGAGATTGTGGAAAAGAACAATGCGCTTGAAGCGCGTGTACTTGAGCCAGATCCCCGGCTGCAGATGCACACCGCCGATCAGCAGCGTGCCGTCTTTGGGAAATTGCTGCGCGAAAGGCTGAACCGCGGTAATGCCTTCGCGGGCATAGGCCGGATGCACCGGTACGTCGGACCACAGCTTGACCGGGCGCCTGCCGGCCAGAAGCCGTCCGAGGTCCAGCAGTTCCCGTTCCGCGCCGGTAAATAGCTCACCGAAGCGTCCCAGCAAATGCAGGGGCGCGGCTGGGGCGCTGGCGGAGGGATCAGTCATTGATCCGGATTATCCCCGGGGCCGGCACAGGCCGGTGCCACATAATCCCGACATGCAAGATAGCCGACCAGCCGCGCCCGAACAGCCCCCGCTGCCTGCGGCCGCCACAGGCCATGGCGACTGGATGTTGCGCGGCGCACAACTGCATGCGGCCGGCCAGCTTGAACAGGCGCTCTTCGCGTTTGAGCAGGCCCTGGCGCTGAGCCCGCAGGACGTGAATGCCGCGTCGGCCTGTGCAACCTTGCTGAGCCTGCTCGACCGGCCCATGGCCGCCTACAGGACACTGCTGTCGGTAGAGGCCCAGCTGATGCAGGATGCCGACGGCGCGGCCAACCTCGCGATCACGGCCGAAACCTGCGGCGACCTGGCCAGGACTGAGGCCGCTTATGCAACGGCCCTGCAGCTTGACCCGGGGCACCTGCGCTCACTGAACAACGTCGGCATCCTGGCTGCGGGTTCGTCGCGCTGGGACATCGCGATAGGACTGGCGCGAAAGTGCGTGGAGCTGCAGCCCGGCCATGCGCCCTACCATGCCAATCTTGCCGAGTACCTTTCAGGCGCGCGGCGCTATGCCGAGGCTCTCAACGTCGTTGGCGCCGCCCTGGAGAAATTCCCTCTCGAGGGCGAACTGCGAATACGCCACATCGTCCTTCTCGCCTCCCACGGCGAGCTTGAGAAAGCGGACCTGGCCTTGGCCGGCCTCGTCGGTGAAACGCGCCTGCTTTTTGAAAAATTCCTGTCGAAACTCGATATCCCGGATGACCTGTACGGCAGCGCCGTCAGCCACGCGCGCAAGCTCACCCTTCAGCCGCCCGACGCATTGCAGATCCATCTTGACCAGGCATTCCGCGGCCTGTCGGCAGGCGACTGGCGAAACAACGACCAGCTCACCACCCTGCTGCGTGCCACCCTTGAAAAAAATGCCGCCACCGGCCTCGGCCGCTACTGGGGTGACGCGCCGTTTTACGGCCTGCCGCTGGATTTGCGGGACGACGAGCTGGCGCAGATGCACAGCGAATCCATCCCCGTGCTCGACGCCCGGCTCAAGGCATCGTTGCCGGCTTTTATAAGGCGGCAAAAGCCAGTTTCCCGGCAGGACGACCGCATCCGCGTGGGCCTGGCCGTGCAAAGCCTTCACGATTCACGCCAGCTGCAGGCGCTCACGCAGCAGCTTGCGCTGCATGATGCATCACGCTTTGCCATCCATGTCTATGCTTTCACGCTGCGGCCCGGTCCACTGCCGGCTGACTCGCTGCGGCCTCATGCGGCAAGCGTCAGCGAAATCGGCCATATGGCGGCGGCGGAAKCGGCCGGGCGCATGCGGCTGGACCAACTGGATATCTATATCGAAATGGCTTCGGATTCGCCCTGGAGCCGGCAAGACATCGCGGCCATGCGGGTAGCGCCTGTGCAACTGCGCCAGACCGGCCTCTACCAGCGCCATGTGCCCGGGCATTGGGACTACAGCCTGTCGGACCGCTTTGCCCATCCCGGCGACGCCGAACCTTCACAGGACGGCGCCATCGTCCGCCTGCCGCATAGCTGCTGGCTGGCAAGCGCCGGCCGGCCGGAGACCGGACGCACCCTCTCGCGCGAGGACGCAGGGCTGCCCACCGACGCGCTGGTGCTGGCTTCATTCAGCGCGCCGGCAAGCATCGATCCGCACAGTTTTTCCGTGTGGATGAAAATCCTGCGCGGCTTGCCCGATGCCGTGCTATGGCTTCCCCGCTGCGGCGCGGCGGCGGTCAACCTGGTGCGGGAAGCGCAGGCCGCCGGTGTGGGCCCGGCCCGCCTGCTTTTTTCAACGCCCATGGATAGAAGCGAGGCACTGGCCGCCATGCGGCATGCCGACCTGTTTCTGGACACCTTGCGGCTCAGTGCCGCGCAGGGCCTGGAAGACGCCTTGCAGCTCGGCGTTCCGGCGATCACCTGTGCGGGCAAGCGCCCTGCATCACGCCTGGGCGGCAGCATCCTGCATGCCGCCGGCCTTGCGCAATGCGTCCTGGACAGCCCCGAAGCTTATCGGGCCGAAGCGGTGCGCCTGGGGCGCGACCCCGGTGCGCTGCGGGCCTTGCGGGAGCGCGTCGAAGCGGCTGCCGCAGCGGCGCCGCTGTTCGACCTGGCGGCACGCGTAAAGGAATGGGAAGCGGCCTGGACGGTCATGGCCGAGCGCTCCCGCGCAGGGCTGCCACCGGTAGCCTTTGACGTGGCCTAAACGGCAGGCTTGCCAGCCGGCACGGGCAATTCACACACCTCGCCCGTGGGCGCCAGGCCGGCCTGCGCCTTCGCTTCGGCGATGCCCACCGCGCGCGGCAAGGCCACCTGGTTCTTCACCGCCGTGAGTTCGGCCAGGATGGAAATCGCGATTTCGGGCGGTGTCTTGCTGCCGATGTAAAGGCCGATAGGGCCGTGCAGCTTGCCCAGTTCCTCTTCCGTCATGTCGAAGTGTTCGGCCAGCCGTTCGCGGCGGCGCTGGTTGTTCAGCCGCGAACCGATCGCGCCCACGTAAAACGCCGGCGAGCGCAGCGCCTCCATCAGCGCCAGGTCGTCCAGCTTGGGGTCATGCGTGAGGGCGATCACGGCGCAGCGCGCGTCCAGCTTCATGGCCTGCACCACGTCGTCGGGCATGCCGGTGGCCAGCTCGACGCCCTCAACCTGCCAGCTGTCACGGTACTCTTCACGCGGGTCGCATACCGTCACGGCGTAGTCCATGCCCTGCGCAATCTGCGCCACAAAGCGCGACAGCTGCCCCGCGCCAATGACCAGCAGGCGCCAGCGCGGGCCGTGCAAGGTCACCAGCGCGGCTTCCGACACCTGCATGGACTGGCTGGGCTGGGCCGTGCTCAGCGTCACGGCGCCGCTGTGCAAATCCAGCCGGCGCGCCACCAGCTCGCCGGCCTGCAGGCGCCGCAGCAGTTCCTCGATGCGGCTGTCCGCCGACAAAGGCTCAATCGCCAGTTCTATGGTGCCGCCGCAGGGCAGGCCGAAGCGGCGCGCCTCGTCGGCCGACACGCCGTAGGTGACGATGGCCGGCCGCGCGCGGTCCAGGCCCTCACGGCGAGCCCGGTCAATCATGTCGTCTTCAATGCAGCCGCCCGAGACTGAGCCCACCACCCGGCCGTCCTCGCAGATCGCCAGCATGGAGCCTTCGGGCCGCGGGCTGGAGCCCCAGGTCTTGAGCACGGTGACCAGCTCGCAGCGCAGGCCCGCAGCCAGCCACTGCGAGCAGGTTTTCAGAACTTCGAGGTCAATGTTGTCCATGCGCCGGATGCTAGCAGTCCGTGCTCATCTTTGCCTCAACCCCGGCACCAACCCCATATGTCGTCAGGCTTTGGCCAGGTTGTCATTGAGCGGCAGCGTGCGCACCCGCTTGCCGGTGGCCGCGAACACGGCGTTGGCCACCGCCGGCGCCACCAGCGCCGTCGCCGGCTCGCCGATGCCGCCGGGTTTTTCGGTGCTGGGCACCAGGGTGATGTCCATCACCGGCGACTCATGCATGCGCAACACCGGGTAGTCGCCGAAGTTGCTCTGCTGCACCCGGCCCTTGTCCAGCGTGATCTGGTTGTTCAGCGCCGCCGAGAGGCCGAAGACGACGCTGGACTGGATCTGCGCCTGCACCGTGTCGGGGTTCACCATGCGGCCCAGGTCAGCCACCACCGTCATTTTGTGCACCGTCACCTGGTTGTCCTTCACCGACACCTCGGCCACCTGCGCCATATAAGTGTCATAGCCCTCCATCAGCGCGATGCCACGGCTGCGGCCGGCCGGCGCCGGCGTGCCCCAGCCGGATTTCTCGGCTGCCATTTTCAGCACGTTGGCGAAGCGCGGCTGCTTCTCCAGCAATGACATCCGGTAGGCATAGGGGTCCTTGCCCGCAGCCAGCGCCATTTCGTCGACAAAACTTTCGTTGGCGAAGGCATTGAGCGCATGGCTCACCGAACGCCAGTAGCCCACGCGCAGCCCGCTGTCGTGGATCACCAGGTCGTACTGCGTGTTGGGAATGTCGTAAGGCATGACACCGGCTTCGGCCATGAAAGGGTCCAGCGTGTCCTTGGGCAGGCCGAAGGCGCGCTGCGTGATGGACTGCGAGGTCACCTTGAAGTTAAGCGCCACCGGCTTGCCGTCGGCCCCCAGCCCGGCGGAGAGCTGGTTCACCGCCATGGGCCGGTAGAAGTCGTGCGTGGTGTCGTCCTCGCGGCTCCAGAGCAGCTTGACGGGTTTGCCCACCGCCTTGGAGATCTGCGCCGCCTGCACGATGAAGTCCAGCTCCAGCCGACGGCCGAAGCCGCCGCCGAGGAAGGTGGTCTTCAGTGTGATGTCTTCCGGCTTGATGCCCAGCGCCGCCGCCACGCTGCCCTCCGCGCCCTGCTGGAACTGCGTCGGGCCTATCAACAGAATCTTGCCGTTCTTGTAATCAGCCGTGAAGTTCATCGGCTCCAGCGTGGCGTGCGCCAGCAGCGGCGACACGTACTCGGCCTTCAGCGTCTTGGCCGCGCCCTTCATCGCGCCCGCCGCGTCGCCCTTGGCCGGCACGATGGGAATCACCTTGCCGCTATCGGCCGCCTTGCGTATGCCGTCCAGCATGCTGGCATTGCTGATGGCCGCGACCGGGCCTTCGTCCCACTGCACCGTGAGGGCCTGGCGCGCCTTGAAGGCATGCCAGTAGCTGTCAGCCACCACCGCCACGCCGTCGGGAATCTGCACCACGTCAATCACGCCCGGCATGGCTTTGGCCTTGGCGGCGTCAAAGCTGGTGACCTTGCCGCCAATCACCGGGCATTGCTGCAGGCTGGCATAGACCATGCCCGGCAGCTTCACATCGATGCCGAACTCCGCCGTGCCGTTGACCTTCATCGGCGTGTCCAGCCGCTTGGTGGGCTTGCCGATGACGGTGAAATCTTTCGGGTCTTTGAGCGCCACTTTCTCGGGCACCGGCAGCTTCGACGCTGCCTCGGCCAGCGAGCCATAGGTCGCCTTCTTGCCGTTCGGGCCTATGACCATGCCGTTCTCGGCCTTGAGCGTCGACGCATCCACATTCCACTTGGCCGCCGCTGCGGAAACCAGCATGGTCCGCACCTGCGCGCCCGCGATGCGCAGCTTCTCCCAGCCGTCGCGCACCGAAGTCGAGCCGCCCGTGATCTGCGCACCCAGCAAGGCGTTGGTGTAGACCTTGCCCGGCGGCGCGATCGCGACCTTGACCTTTCGGATGTCCACATTGAGCTCTTCCGCGATCAGCATGGGCATGGAGGTGTACACGCCCTGCCCCATCTCGGAGCGGGCGGACAGCAGCGTGATGGTGTTGTCATCGGCAATATGCACCCAGGCATTGGGCGTGTATAGCGTGCCGGCCGCCTGTGCCGACGGCACGCCCAGCGTGACGCCCAGCATCAGCCCGCCCCCCGCGACCGTCAGGGCGGACGAAGTCTTGAGGAAGGTGCGGCGGTTCGGAGAAATCAGTGAGGTGATGGTCATGATGGTTCTCCTCAGGCTTTACGCAGGGTGGAAGCGGCATCCTTGATCGCCGCCTTGATGCGCGGGTAGGTGCCGCAGCGGCAGATGTTGCCGCTCATCGCCGCGTCGATGTCCGCGTCGCTGGGATTTTTGTTGTCCTTGAGCAAGGCCGCCGCGCTCATCAGCTGGCCCGACTGGCAGTAGCCGCACTGCGGCACGTCATGCTTGATCCACGCCACCTGCAGCGGATGCGTGTTGTTGCGCGAGAGGCTTTCAATCGTCGCCACCTTCTGCCCCGCCGCTGCCGACAGCGGCGTCTGGCAGGAGCGCACCGGCTTGCCGTTCAGGTGCACAGTGCAGGCGCCACAGAGGGCGGCGCCGCAGCCGAACTTGGTGCCGGTCATGCCCAGTTCATCGCGTATCACCCACAGCAGGGGTGTGTCGGGTTCGGCATTGACGGAAACGGCGCGGCCGTTCACGTTGAGTTTTGTTGTCATCGGGGTCCCCTTTTGTTGAATCGCTGTCTGTCATCACAGGATCGGGCAGGCCCCAAAGTCAGCTACTACCCGAAGGCCTTGCGCGACTCATGCTAAGGCTGGGTTTTGGGGGGTATCCGGGTAGAAACCCTTGGCTGAAACAAAGTGTCGAGAAGATTTCTCAAGATGAGACATGAGGGGCGCGCCCGCTGTGCCCTCTAGAATCGGCCAACGCTCATGGCCATTGAGGCCCGATTCACCTGAACTTGAAAACCAAGATGATCCGACGCACGCTGGCAGGAATACTTTTGATTGCAAGCGCCTGCACTTGGGCCAATCCCCCTGCAACGCCTTCTGCACCACAGCCCACCGAAGTTCAACTGCAGGACCCCATGCCGGGGCAAGCACTGCTGTATCTGGTGAGAATTTCCGGAGATACAGAGACCGTTACGGTGTTGGTGGACGGGGCAAAGGTGGCCACTCTGCCGCAAAACAGCTACACCGCCATCAGTGTTGCCCCAGGTACAAGGCGGCTCACAGCCTCCACACCTGGTGGACAAGAGCGTGTCACGGAGCTCATGGCGCAAGCGGACGAGCGCCGGTTCTTTTACTTGCTCGCGCCCTTCTCACGACCGACAGGAGACTTCTCCCTCATGTTTGGTTTGCTCGGTGCCATTGTTCAGGAAACCATTAACCGCCCCGTTGCTGCCAGTGGAAACCGCATCTGGACCGAGACCCAGGAACCCGAAGCGAAAGGCATGATGGCCGGCACCACTCTTGCCCTGCCAGACTAAGGCAGATGGAAGGCCGCGCAGTAGCGCTCTAGCTGGCCACCCGATCCCGAATCTGCTGCAACGCAGCCGGGTCATCCATGGTCGTCAAATCCCCCGCATCCCTGCCCTCGCATACCGCCTGGATCGCACGGCGCAGCATCTTGCCGCTGCGGGTCTTGGGCAGGGCCGTCACAAAAAGCACGCGCGACGGCCGTGCGACCGCACCTAAATCGCCGTCCACGCGTTTCATGATTTCGCCTTCGAGCTTGAGGGCGGCCGCGCTGTCGGTCAGCACCGCGGCGTCCCTGGGCACGGCAAAGGCCATGGCGACCTGGCCCTTGAGCGCGTCGGCCACGCCGACCACCGCGACTTCGGCGACCTGGGCGTGGCCTGAGATGCTTTCCTCGATCTCGCGGGTGCCCAGGCGGTGGCCGGCGACGTTGATCACGTCGTCGGTGCGGCCCAGGATGAAAAAATAGCCGTCCTCGTCGCGTATGCCCCAGTCGAAGGTGGAATAGACCATCTTGCCGGGCACGCTCTTCCAGTAGGTGTTGACGAAGCGAGCGTCATCTTTCCATATGGTCTGCATGAAGCCGGGCGGTGTCGGGCCTTCGATGACCACCACGCCTTTTTCGTTGGGCTGCGTCAGTTCTTCGCCGGTGGACTCGTGCAGGATCTTGACCTTGAAGCCGTACATGGGCACGCCGGGGCTGCCGAAGCGGCTGTCCTTTTTTTCAACGCCGTTGGCGATGGTGATGATGGGCCAGCCGGATTCGGTCTGCCAGTAGTTGTCGATGATCGGCACCCTGAGGCCTTCGCTGATCCAGCGGGCCGTGGGCTCATCCAGCGGCTCGCCGGCCAGATACAAGGCGCGCAGGCTGGAGAGGTCGTGCTTCTTGAGCAGGGCCGGGTCTTGCTTTTTGAGCACGCGCACGGCGGTGGGCGCGCTGAACATTCCGGTGACCTTGTATTTTTCGACCAGGCTCCACCAGATCGCGCCATTGGGCTGCTTGTCCATGCCCTGGGTGGGCAGGCCTTCATACATGATGGTCGCCATGCCGGCGATCAGCGGGCCGTAGACGATGTAGCTGTGGCCCACGACCCAGCCGATGTCGCTGGTCGAAAAATAGGTCTCGCCGGCGCGGCCGTCGAAGATGTGTTTCATGCTGGCGGCCAGCGCCACGGCGTAGCCGCCGGTGTCGCGCTGCACGCCCTTGGGCTTGCCGGTGGTGCCGCTGGTGTAGATGGTGTAGCTGATGGCGGTGGAGTCCAGCCATTCGCAGTGCACCTGGGCGTGCAGGTATTTGGCGCGCAGGGTCTCCCAGTGCAGGTCGCGGCCGGCCACCATGGGCATGGGCGCCAGGCCGCGGTCGACCAGCAGCACGGCTTCGGGCTGGTGTCTGGCCAGGCGAATGGCTTCGTCGAGCAGGGGCTTGTAGGCCACCACTTTGCCGCCGCGCGAGCCGGCATCGGCGCTGATGATCACGCGCGGCGTTGCGTCGTCGATGCGCGAAGCCAGCGAGCCGCTGGCGAAGCCGCCGAACACCACGCAGTGGATGGCGCCTATGCGCGCGCAGGCCAGCATCGCAAAAGCCGCCTCGGCAATCATGGGCATATAGATCAGCACGCGGTCGCCCTTGACCACACCCATGGCGAGCAGGCTGGCGGCCATGCGCTGCACTTCGGCGTGCAGTTCGCGGAAGGTATAGGTTTTTTCAACGCCGGTTTCACTGGAAACGTAAATCAGCGCCGCCTGGTCGGACCTGTCCTTGAGGTGCCTGTCCACCGCGTTGTGGCACAGATTGGTTTGCCCGCCCTCAAACCAGTGGGCAAATGGCGGATTGTCGTCATTGCAGACGCGGGTGAAGGGCTTGTGCCAGTCGATCAGTTTGGCCTGCTCGGTCCAGAAGGCCTCGGGCTGGTCTATGGACTGGCGGTAGAAATCTGCGTAGCTCGTCATTGCTTGTCTCCATTTTTAATTTTTAGATTCTTCAGATTTTGACGACCACACGGCCGCGCACCTTACCGGCCATCAAGTCCGCCGCTTTTTCGGTGGCACGGGCCAGCGGCACATCCTCGACCATGGACTCCAGCTTGGCCGCGTCCAGGTCTCTGGCCAGGCGCTCCCAGGCCTGTTGCCGTTTGGCCAGCGGCGCCATCACGCTGTCTATGCCGGCCAGTGTCACGCCGCGCAGGATAAACGGCATGACCGTCGCGGGAAAATCCGCGCCCTGGGCCAGGCCGCAGGCCGTCACCACACCGCCGTAGCGCGTCTGCGCGCAGGCATTGGCCAACGTGTGAGAGCCCACGGCGTCCACTACTGCGGCCCAGCGTTCTTTTTGCAGCGGCTTGCCGGGCGCAGACAGTTCCGCCCGGTCAATCACGCTGCCGGCGCCCAACTGCTTGAGGTAGGCCTCCTCGCTGGCCTTGCCGGTAGCGGCCACCACGGTGTAGCCCAGCTTGCCGAGCAAAGCCACGGCCACACTGCCCACACCGCCGGTGGCACCCGTCACGAGCACTTCGCCGTCGCCGGGCTTCACGCCGTGCTGCTCAAGCGCCAGCACGCTCAGCATGGCGGTATAGCCGGCCGTGCCGATCGCCATGGCCTGGCGCGCGCTAAAGGCCGCCGGCAGCTTGACCAGCCAGTCGCCCTGCAGGCGCGCGCGTTCGGCCATCAGGCCCCAGCGCGTTTCGCCCACACCCCAGCCGTTGTGCACAAAACGGTCGCCAGCCTTCCAGCCGGCGTGGGTCGATTCCAGCACGGTGCCCGCGCCGTCAATGCCCGCGACCATGGGCCAGTTGCGGACCACCGGGCCCTTGTTGGTGATGGCCAGGCCGTCCTTGTAATTGAGGGTGGAGTATTCGACCTGCGCCAGCACATCGCCGGCGGGAAGCTGGGCCTCATCGGTATCGGTCACCGCCGCCGAAAAACCGGCGTCGGACTTGCTGAGCAAAAGGGACTTGAACACGGCGTTGTCTCCAGTGGATTGTTGTTTCAGGTGCCGGAAAACGATGGGAAACCAGWGAAACTGAATTCTTAATTATGGATAATGGGCTTTCAGGAGGCTGACGGCGCCACCCAACCCAGGATGCGGAGTTCACGGCAAGTTTCGAGCGAAGAGGAAGCTTGTAGGTTCAAGGCTGCGCTAGTCGCGCAAGATCGCCTCACCGGTCCGCGGGTTGACAAGGGTCACGTTCTCAAGCGCCCGGATGCGCCAGGTATCGTGCTGTCTCGTCAACACGGCGAGGATCAGCGTATCCACCACGTGTGGCCCGGCCGGATGAGCGGCGCCGGCAGCCAGGCGACTCCAGAAATGAATGACCGCCGCCCCGTCGGCAATAGGGGCGATATCGATCAGCTCGTTCTGGAGCGTGGAGTCGCGATAGATTGTTTCGTGAATCGGAACGTGGAGTGCAACGATCTCCTCAACACCCCGGACATAGTGCCCGAAGCGATTCACGAAGGTTGCGTCCTGGTCGAACAGCTCACCGAGAGCCACCATGTCGTGAGCGTTCCAGACGTCCTGAAAGGCGCCCGGTGCATCTTCAGGTTTTTTCATCTTGGTCATGCTCCCATGCCCTATTGCCACGACTGGGACACCGTTTCACAGCGGCGTCTCCCATCAATTGATGATTTTGCCCATGCCATTCTCTACACGGGCTCTCAGTTGTTGAATGAACTCTGAGTCATAGAGTTCCCAGCTTTCGAGCTCGCCAACAACTTTTAAAGGCAGCCTGCTTCGATAGGACCGCGTCGGGTTGCCCGGGAACTTCTTGTCTGTCACGTTGGGATCGTTCTCGAATTCTCCCGTCGGCTCAACGATGTAGACCCGCGGCCTGCCGCTGCCTTTGGCTATTTCCGCGGCAAGCCCAGCGCCTTTGGGGATGGCGGTGAAATAAATGTGATTCATCACGACGCTTTCGTCGTAATTCGATTTAAAGCCTGAACTCAGCAGGTCGCCTGGCTGCAATTCGGCTTTCGTGCCATGAAAAAAAGGGCCGGTGTCCAAAGCTGCCATAAGTTGTCAAGTGAAAACGGGGGTGATGCGGTGCCCCCCAGTTCAGGTTCATTTCGCGGCGATCAGCGCAGGACCGACATCCATGCCGTCGTAGGACGCCAACCCATGTTTCTCAGCGAACTAGCGGCGGAGCCGCCTCCCGTTGTGGGGGAGCCCACATAGGAAGAGTTAGGCATTCGGCACCTACTTCGTGGAATAAGTGTCGAGGAACTTCCCGACGAGGTTACCTTCCTCCGTTCCGTCGGGCTTGGTAATGAGCCAGTCGATCATCGCCGCCTCCTGAAAAGAATACACATCGCCGTGGCGGAAACCTTCAACGAGCTCGATGTCACTCCATATCCTTCCTGTAATCAAGCCGTTGCGAATGCTCTGTACCGCAACAAAGACCTGCTCCACGTTTCCCTTTCTGTCGGAGAGGCGCGTAGTGAGAAAGAATGAATGACCTCTCGGGAGCCCGGCAAGGAACCGCTGCTTTGCCTGTGGATATGAGGCCCTTGCTTGAGCAACGTACGGCGCAATTGCTTTCTCCATGCGCGCCGCCGATTCGGCGCGGACAGGATTGTCTTTCGGAGCGTTTGGCGCCAACGCAGGATCGGCGGCGAGACTGCAGGTTGCTACCAGCCCGAGAAGCGCGGAGACAAAAGCGTGTTTCATAGTGTCGAGGGAACGGTGGCGTCTAACGTTTGACTTAAGCGGGCCGCTGCAGGCATGTCCGCTTGAAAGAAGGGCTCGCCTGGCTTGAACCAGTTGCCTGATCAGCTTAGGCCTCACGGTCGCGTCCAAAGGGCTGGGCCACTCGTTCAGCCAGAGAAACCGGGCTAAGCCGCTCGGATTGTAGAAAACTGGCATCAGCGCACACTACTGAGCCAACCTTGCTGCCGCCCCAATACTCGAGCTCGGTGCCCAGGCAACTGGGACACACGATTGCATGGATGAGCTGCTTGCCATTGACGGGATCGGCGAGCGAGGCGAGAACCTCCCAGAAGGCGTTGGAGTGCTCCCCTGGGATTTGATCGCTCACCTTTTGCGCGAACGCTGACCATGCGCTTGCAATCAGGAATTCTCGACCGTCGTCGGTGGAGAGAATCACCTCGCCGTAAGCGGATTCACCAAGGCATGCATGAGCGAAGACGGCACCGCAGCGCTTGCACTTTGCTTCACAAAGGGCGATTGGCATCATGAGGCTCAACGTTGACACCGCCCGGCATGCAACACAAGCCGCGAAGCGGCCTCCTGCTGCTGCGGTTTCGTGTTGGCCAACCAGTTAAAGGTCATTGCGGTTGCGCCTCGTACACCACTGAAAACACACACTTGCTGGCCTCCTGAGAGGTAGACACCTGGCACTTTACGACAGCGGGCATAAGCGCCACAACGGTTTCTTCGGCGAGAACTGGCTTGCTCTTCGCGAAGCGCGCGCAACGAGCCAATGCTATTTGCTCCTGTGACGTCTTGGGTACGGCAGGGAAGCCAAAGACCACTTTCGAGTTTTGAGCAGTCAATCCGACATAAAAATCCCTGTTGGGATCATTGGCCAGGAGCTCGGCCACCTTCAATTCTGCGTCCGCCTGTGAAGCACCTTTGTCCCTCAAAGCCGTGAGAATTCCTGCACTCATGGCCGAAGTTGTGCAGGCATCGGCAATATTTCCCACGAATAAAGCTCCGCGGGCCTTGAATTCTGTTTGCGCGGATAGAAGCAAGGGCGCCGTGAGCATCGAGGCTAAAACGAGTACCGGCTTTGTTCGCATACGACGGGWTGACCTTTAATGTTTGACATGAGAGGCTCGGCCCCAGCTTGCCGAGGCGAGCCCTCTCGATGGAAGGGTTAAGTGCTTCGGCCCAGTGTATGGATATTTTCTCCGGCCACCCCACTCTCAAGCCACGCATTGATTTGAGGCAGCAATGATGCAACTTCATTCGCCAGCGCGACGTATTTCGCCAAGTCTTCCCCGAAGCCCGAGAACTTGAAGCCGCGAAAGAGTTCCTCGGACGCTTCAAGCGTTTGCTGAAGCCGAGCCCGTTGGAGTGGGGATATATGGGCCACGCCAATATTTTCTTCCTGCACGACCTCGCCCCAGCTTGTATTGAGAGCGCCTCTCTTGCCGCGCGCAAATTCCAGAATGAATTGCCCACCGTACTTCCAGTACTGGATAGACAATAGATCGAGGTTCTCCGTGGACCTGCGCTGAAAGTTCGAGCTTGTGCCAATAAAGCCAATGCGGCTCAGCTCCGGCAGCAGAACCTTCTTGAGAGCCTTGCGCATCAAATCACCTTCGCGAGACATACAAAGCGCCTAAGGTTGGCGTTCGGCCGCCTGCGGAAGCTGGCGAAGCCAGCCGTGGCAGGTCGGCTGCAGCGAAGGGTCAGGCGCCGCCGCACTTCACCCCCGAACAGGACTCTTGGATGGGCGCTGAAACCCCGCACCGTAACTTAATAGCTTCGTCGATAGCGCGCATACCTGGGTAAAGGGTATCGATGGTGCTTTGAGGTGGTGTGCAGTTGAGGCAGCCGTAGCTGTGACGGTACGTAGCAGAGCCATCGTAGTGCACCACAAAATAGAGATTGCTCTTGATGCCTTTGTATTCATACCAGAATCGATGCACCTGATCTGGTCTTTCAATTCCGTGAAGCGTCAGTGGTCGGCTACCTAGCTCCCAGGAATAGCTGACATTCTTTACGCCCTCGACGGATGAGACGGCGTCCTGGACGCACCGGGCTGGCGGAGCCGATGGCATCGGGTCGGTGTAGCGCGCAACGCCATGTATGTGGTCGCAGCCGGTAACAAGCGCTGAGATGGCCAGGAGCAAGACTCGCATTTGTGGCGCCGAACGTTTGAGATAAGAGACGTGACCCGGCTTGTCGCGGTACGTCTTCTCGATTGAAGGCTTAAGCGATTGTTTCACTTGGAGCGAATTTTGGCGCTGCGCCGGTTTCGGTTTAACTTGACCATCGAATCCCTTCAGAACTCTCTTGTTGATTGGAATTTCAGCAAATATTTTGCAGTTTTAGCATGGCTTGAAGCAAGCGGCCCGAACTTTCGCCGGGGCACTTCCCTTCAGACTATGCGCCGCCCGAAAACCGGATCAGCGGATAAACCAGCAATACCGCGGCAAGCAGTGCCGCCAGGGTGCGCACATGGTTCCACATCGTCCAGCCGGCCACATAGCCGCGCCAGAAACCGGCGGCCTCCGGGCTGGCGGGGTCTTGCCGCGCCAGCGCGTTGTTCAGCGGCACATTAAAAACCATGGTGACGCCGAAAGTGCCCACGATATAGAACAGGCTTCCCACCGCCAGGCAAAGCGCGCCAGCCGCTTGCCAGTGCATCACCGCGTAGACAAGAAGCACGGCGCAGGCCAGCGCGGTACCCATAAAGAGTCCCAGGAAACCTGGGTTGAGTACCACGACATTGATGGACTGCATGGCGGCAATGCCCGAGGGCGGGCTGATGCGGGCCAGGGCTCCCATCACGAAGTTCGAGAACGCCAGGAAAATGCCGGCAACGAGCGCACAGCCTAGGGCTGTAAGAAAGGTCAGCGCAAAGAGCAAGGTGTCGGCAGCCGGCATGGAATCCTCACAATCGGGACGGAAATCGAGGAATTACTGTAATGCCGCAGGGCTATGGCGGCAACCGTGCGGCATGGTTGACGGATGCGTTAAGGGTGTCGAAGCACTTTGGAATGCTCGGGTTTTAGCGGTGAATGAATTGCTCATTTCAAGGCGTACTCGATCGGCAGGGTTACCCACGAATCCACGGCGCGGCCCCAGCGGGTTCGTGCGGGGTTGAATTTGAATTGCTTCATGGCCGCCACCGCAGCCGCATCCAGCCTGTCAAAGCCTGAACTTTTGTGAAGCCGCACCTCGCCGGGTTCACCGCTGGCCAGCACCCGCACTCGTAGTATCACGCGGCCCTCCTCCCCAAGACGCCTGGAGACAGCGGGATATTCAGGGCTGGGTGAACTTGCCTGACTCACAGGCTGCACGATTTCGCCGGTGGCGCAGCCCGCAAGGAGTGTAAAAAGAAGAAGCCAGAGTATGCGCAGGGTATAGGCAGCTTGAAAGCCGGCCCGCCTCACTTCACCAGCCCCAGCACATCCTTGAAGGCCTCATGCTCGGCCGTGCGCAGCCACTCAAACGCCACCATCTCGGTGGTCACCAGTTCGGCGCCGTTGCCGGCCAGGCGGTCAAAGGCGGCGTCGCGGTTGCGTTCGGTGCGCGAGCTGCAGGCGTCGGTCACAACCCAGACTTCAAACTCTTCCTCCAGCAGGTCGAGCGCGGTCTGCATCAGGCAGACATGGGCTTCGCAACCGGCGATGACGATGGTGCCCCTGCCTTCTTCCGGTTCGGGCGCGGGCTTTTGCAGATGCTTGGGCAGGCTGCGGGCGTTGCCGCCGGCCTGCACCTTGCGCACGGGCGGGCGCAGCAGGTCGACGAGGCCGTCGGCGACGGCGCTGAAAGACATCTTGTCCAGCGTGCGGCCGCCGGCGGCGGCGATGGCCGCTTGCAGTTCGGGCACGAGAGGGCCCAGCGAGCCGGGGTTTTCGGCCGTGCCCCAGACCGGCACCTCCAGCAGTTTGGCCATGCGCGCCAGCTTGAGCGCATTGGCCAGCACCAGGCTGTTTTCAAAAATGGCGGGCATGAGGCGGGACTGGTAGTCCACCAGCACCAGTTGGGAGTCGTCGGCATCGAGCAGCATGGGAATTCCTGGAAAAAATAAAAGCGGATCAGGCCGGGGCGTAGCGCAGGCGCTCCACCAGCGTGATCAGGTAGGCGTCAAACAGCAGCGTCGCGTCCTGGCCGAACATGCGTATGCGGCCAGTGTGCTGAAGCAGCAGCAGGCCCACGCCATGGGAGAACAAAGCCGTATTTTCGCGCAAGGCGTCTTCGGCGTTCAAACCCATGGCCTGCAACGCGCCTTCGCAGGGCCGCAGCGCATCATGCAGGCGGTCATTGAGCTGGAAGTTCAGTTCGGCCGTGAGCCCGCGCGGGCGCATGCCCTGCATCAGGTAAAAGCCCAGGTCCAGGTCGCGCGGGTTGGCCGCGAAAAAACCGAACCAGGCACCAGCCTTGGCTTCCAGCAGGTCGGCCGCCTCAATGCAGTCTGCGCCGGCCACATCCACCGCGGCGTTCAGGCGCTCCAGCGATTCGGCCAGCAAGGCGCCATAGATGGCCTCCTTGCTTTCGAAGTAGGAGTAAATGGCGCCGGCGGTGTAGCCGGCCTCCTTCGCGATTTCACGGATGCTGGCCCCCTCCATGCCCAGGCGCTCGAACACCGCGCGGGCCGCGTCCAGCACGCCCCTTCGGCGCGAATCGCTTTGGGCTTGCTGGCGGTCTAGTCGGGCTTGCATTCGTCAAATGTAAAGGCAAGCCTTGCCGGGGTTTTGGTGAAAATTAACTGTTGTTTTTTATTTTGAACGTTGTTAGATATTTGAAAGATATTTAGAACTTTTTTGATGTCTGAGGTGTTTTTGGTGGAGTGCTCTCTTCTGCGTTCTGCTGGCCGGGGTTGCCCGGCGGCAAGTAACTTTCTTTTGCTTCGCCAAAAGAAAGTCACCAAAGAAAAGGCGACCCTGGTTCCTGCGTCCCCTACGCTTCGCTACGGGGCAACCTGCGGTGCTCGGTCCAGACGGGGTCTCGCTAAACTCGCCTTCGGCTCAAACAACGCGATCCCTGATCCGTCTGGCCCTGCGCTCAATACTGAAAACCACAAGGACTCGCCTTGGCGAGTCCTTGTTTGTATTTGTCTTCTTGGTTTCTTGGTATTTCTGTCTTTGTCCCCGCTCCCGCTTGCCCCGTCCTGGCTGGGCCGAGGAGCGCAGACGTAGGCGGATCAGGGATCGCGCTTGTTTGAGCGAAGCGAGTTTGCGCGAGACCCCGCCGTAGGCGAGCACCGCAGGTTGCCCGCAGCGAAGCGTAGGGACCCAGACTGCGGGTCGCCTTTTCTTTGGTGACTTTCTTTTGGCGAAGCAAAAGAAAGTTACTTGCTGCCGGGCAACCCCCGGCCAGCAGAWCTTAGAAGAGGGCACAGAGGAAGCGCGCCCGCCGGCGCAAGACCCGGCACCTAAACCTCTGGCGCCACAACCTCCGCATATTCATAAAGCGCCCCCAAAATCCCTTCCCCCCGCTCATCCGCCGTCTCCGACAGGACATCAATCCGCGCAAACAGCGTATCCACATTGCGCGCCCCGCCCTCGCCTTCGAGCAGCCAGGCAACGCGGTGCGCCTCCCAGCGTTCGGCATCTTCGGGCGACAGGGTCTCGGGGAAATTGCGGGCGCGGTAGCGGAACAGTATTTCTTCGAGCCGGTCGTCGTCAAAGCCGGCACGGCTGTGGGCGAGTTCGGCGGGCGACAGTGCGCGCAGCTGGTTCAGGCGGCGCCGGTCGGCGTTGCCGATGAAGCCGCCGTAGAGGTCTTCGTCGACGTCGGGCGCGGCCTCTTTGGGGCGCTGGAAAACCTCGGGCCAGATGGCGCTCATGTCGGGCAGGGCTGCGGCTTTTTCGGCGTTGCGCAGGGCGGCCTCGATGTCCACGCCCCACTGGGCCGCCATCTCGGGCGTCAGGGTGGCGAGTTTGCGCACCACCATGGGCGATTTGTTGAGGTGCACCGACTTGATGGGCAGGCGCTGCACGCCCTCGGGCAGGTCGACGGATTTGCTGAAGAGGCGCTGGCGCAGCGTGGCGACGTCCAGCAGCGGCAGCTCACCGGGGTCTTGCGACAGATCCCAGGCCAGCAACTCGTTCTTGTTGGTGGGATGCGTGGCCAGCGGCCACATGACGCCCAGGCAGCCGCGCTCGGGCGGGAACATGCCGGAGATATGCAGAAAGGGCTGGGCCGTCTGCGGGCTGGTGGGCAGGCCGAGTTCGGCGGCGACCCTGTCCTTTTTGTGCAGGCTCAGGGCAAAGTCGAAGAGCTTGGGCTGCGCCTGGCGGATCAGCCGGGCCAGCGCGATGGTGGCGCGCACGTCGGACAACGCATCGTGCGCCGCCTCATGCATCAGGCCGTTGGCGCGTGCCAGGTCTTCAAGCTTGAAGCTGGGCCGTGTCGCCTTCGGGTCGTCGGGAAAGCGCTCGTCGGGCTTGCGCGGCCAGGCGATGCCTTCGGGCCGCAGGGCGTAGGCCATGCGCACCACGTCCAGCAAGTCCCAGCGGCCGCAGTCGTTCTGCCACTCGCGCGCATAGGGGTCGATGAGGTTGCGCCAGAACAGGTGGCGTGTGACTTCGTCGTCAAAGCGGATGGTGTTGTAGCCCACGCCAATCGTGCCGGGCTCGGCCAGCACGGCCTCGATGCGGGCGGCGAATTCGTGCTCGGCCACGCCGCGCTCCAGGCACAGCTGCGGCGTGATGCCGGTGAGCAGGCAGGACTCCGGGTCGGGCAGGTAGTCGTTGGCGGGCTTGCAGTAAAGCATCAGCGGCTCGCCGATTTCGTTGAGTTCGGCGTCGGTGCGTATGCCGGCGAACTGCGCGGGACGGTCGCGCCGGGGGTTGATGCCGAAAGTCTCGTAGTCGTGCCAGAGAAAAGTGTGGGAGGCCATGGAACGTCTCGGAAGGGATTGTTAAAGCAAGGGGGAAAACAGCCGCGCGGTGGCATCCCCCAGCCGCACGAGGAAGCGCTGCGGCCTGTGGGCGCGCACGGCGGCGGCGCTGCGCAGGTCGGTTTCAAACTGGTCGGCCAGGGGCCCTGCCAGCGCCGGGCCGTAGACCACCGCCATGACCTCAAAGTTCAGGCGGAAGCTGCGGTTGTCGAAGTTGGCGGTGCCGGCCATGGCGCAGTGGTCGTCGACCACCAGAGTCTTGGAGTGCAGCATGCGGGCCTTGTATTCCCACACTTTGACACCGGCAGCGATCAGCTCGTCATAGTAGGAGCGCGCGGCGGCGCTGACGATCAGGCTGTCGCTGCGGCGCGGCACCAGCAGGCGCACGTCGACGCCGCGCAACGCGGCGCTGGTGAGCGCCATCAGGGCAGGCTCGCCGGGCACAAAATACGGCGTGGTCAGCCAGGCGCGCTGGCAAGAGGCGTTGATGGCCGCCACGTGCATGCGGTGTATGGGCTCCAGCGTGGTGTCGGGCCCGCTGGTGACGATCTGCACCGGGATCTCGCCGGCCTCGGCTTCGGGCTGCAGCCGCGGCAACAGCTGCGGCAAGGCGCGTTGCCCGTCGTTCAGGGACTCGCCGGTGGTGTAGGCCCAGTCCTCGAGGAAGGTGGTCTGCAGCCAGCGCACGGCGCTGCCTTCTATGCGCAGGTGCACATCGTGGTAGGCGTCGCTGCGGGTGCGCCGGTCTTCTTCGTCGGTGATGTTGACGCCGCCGGTAAAGCCTATGCTGCCGTCGCAGACCACGATCTTGCGGTGGGTGCGGTAGTTGGTCACCGGGCGCAGCCGCCGGCCTATGCGGGTGTCGTGAAAAAMCGCGACCTGCCCGCCGGCCGCCTGCAGCGGCGCCAGGAAGCCGCTGCCCAGGCGCTTGGAACCCAGCGCGTCGACCAGCAGCCGCACGGTGACGCCCTCCCCGGCTTTTTGCACCAGCAGGTCGCGCAGTTGGGTGCCGATCTGGTCGGGCTCGAAGACGTAGTACTCAAGGTGGACGTGGTCGCGGGCTTCGCCCACCGCCTCGAAGATACGGTCGAAGGTGCGGGCGCCGCCCGAAAGCAGCTCGACCGAAGTCGCGCTGGACACCGGCAAGCCGCAGGCGGCGGTGCCCAGCGCGGCCATTTGCCGCAGGGCCGCGGGCGCCATTTCCGCAGCTTCGCGCAGCAAGGCCAGGTCCGCACCCGCGCGCTCACCGGCGCGGCTGCGCAGGCGCTTGAGGCGCTGTTTTTTCAGGCGCTGGGGGCCGAGGAAGTAATAAATGACAAAGCCCGCGAAAGGCAGCAGGGCCAGCGACAGTATCCAGCTCATGGTGGATACCGGGGCACGCTTTTGCATCACGATCCAGATGGACAGCACCGCGATGTAGGCGCTCCAGGCCAGGGAGAGGCCGGTTTTCCATTCGGAGCTGAGTTCGGGGAGCGTCAAGACAGGATTTGAAAGGGTTGGCGGCGCTGGCGGGCATGAAAAAAGGCCGATAGCGTGATGCTACCGGCCTTTTGGGTGGGTGCTGAAAAATCAGCGCCTGCCAAGCCCTCAGTTGGTCTCAGCCGCCTCGGCTTCGGGTTTGGCCTTGCCCTCTTTCTTGGGCAGCGGCTGGATGTCGAGCTCGACCTCGCCGGTCTCCACGCCTTTTTCGTCGGCCGTCACTTTCATGTCGACCGTGAGGCGCCCGCCGTCGATCAGGCGGCCGAACAGCAGTTCGTCGGCCAGCGCGCGGCGAATCGTGTCCTGGATCAGGCGCTGCATCGGGCGCGCGCCCATCAGCGGGTCGAAGCCCTTCTTGCCGAGGTACTTGCGCAGCGTGTCGGTGAAGGTGACCTCAACCTTCTTCTCGGCCAACTGGGTCTCGAGCTGCAGCAGGAACTTGTCGACCACGCGCAGGATGACGGTTTCGTCGAGCGCCTTGAAGCTCACGGTCGCATCCAGGCGGTTGCGGAACTCGGGCGTGAACAGGCGCTTGATGTCGGCCATCTCGTCGCCGGACTCGCGCGGGTTGGTAAAACCGATGGTCGCCTTGTTCATCGTCTCGGCACCGGCGTTGGTGGTCATGACGATGATGACATTGCGGAAATCGGCCTTGCGCCCGTTGTTGTCCGTCAGCGTGCCGTGGTCCATGACCTGCAGCAGCACGTTGAAGATGTCCGGGTGCGCCTTTTCGATCTCGTCGAGCAGCAGCACGGCATGCGGCTTCTTGGTGATGGCCTCGGTCAGCAGGCCGCCCTGGTCGAAACCGACGTAGCCCGGGGGCGCTCCAATCAGGCGGCTCACAGCATGGCGCTCCATGTACTCGGACATGTCAAAGCGGATCAGCTCGATGCCCATGATGTAGGCCAGCTGCTTGGCGGCTTCCGTCTTGCCGACGCCCGTGGGGCCGGAGAACAGGAAGGAGCCGATAGGCTTGTCGTCCTTGCCCAGGCCCGAGCGCGCCATCTTGACGGCGGACGAAAGCACATCGAGCGCCTTGTCCTGGCCGAAGACCACGCTTTTCAGGTCACGCTCCAGCGTCTTGAGCTTGCCGCGGTCGTCGTTGGACACGTTGGCGGGCGGGATGCGGGCGATCTTGGCCACGATCTCTTCGACCTCGGCCTTGGTGATGATCTTCTTGCGTTTGGACGCGGGCAGGATGCGCTGGGCGGCGCCGGCTTCATCAATCACGTCAATCGCCTTGTCGGGCAGGTGGCGGTCGTTGATGTACTTGGCGCTGAGCTCGGCCGCGGCCTGCAGGGCGGCCACGGCGTACTTGACGCTGTGGTGCTCTTCAAAGCGCGACTTCAGGCCTTTGAGGATGTCGACGGTTTCCTGCACCGTGGGCTCGACCACGTCGACCTTCTGGAAACGGCGCGACAGGGCCGCGTCTTTTTCGAAGATGCCGCGGTATTCGGTGAAGGTGGTCGCGCCAATGCACTTGAGCTGGCCCGAGCTGAGCGCGGGCTTGAGCAGGTTGGACGCGTCCAGCGTGCCGCCCGAAGCCGCACCGGCACCGATCAGGGTGTGGATCTCGTCGATGAAGAGGATGCCGTTGGGCTTGTCCTTCAGCGCCTTGAGCACGCCCTTGAGGCGCTGCTCGAAGTCGCCGCGGTATTTGGTGCCCGCGAGCAAGGCGCCCATGTCGAGCGAATACACATTGGCTTCGGCCAGAATCTCCGGCACGTCTTTTTGCGTGATGCGCCAGGCCAGGCCCTCGGCGATGGCGGTCTTGCCCACGCCGGCCTCGCCGACCAGCAGCGGGTTGTTCTTGCGGCGGCGGCAGAGGATCTGGATGACGCGCTCGACCTCGTACTGGCGGCCGATCAGCGGATCGATCTTGCCGTCCTTGGCGAGCTGGTTCAGGTTGACGGTGAACTGCTCGAGCGGGGAGGCCTTTTCGTTCTTCTCGGCGCCCTCTTCGTTCTCGGCCGCGCTCTCGCCGGCCTTGGCGGGCTCGGGTGGGTCGCTCTTCTTGATGCCATGGGCGATGAAGTTCACCACGTCCAGGCGGGTGACGCCCTGCTGGTGCAGGTAATACACGGCGTGCGAGTCTTTTTCGCCGAAGATGGCGACCAGCACGTTGGCGCCGGTGACTTCCTTCTTGCCGTTGCCGGTGGACTGCACGTGCATGATGGCGCGCTGGATCACGCGCTGGAAACCCAGCGTGGGCTGCGTGTCGACATCATCGGTGCCCGCGACCTGCGGGGTGTTGTCCTTGATGAAGTTGGCCAGCGACTTGCGCAAATCGTCGACGTTGGCGGAGCAGGCGCGCAGCACTTCGGCGGCACTGGGGTTGTCCAGCAAGGCAAGCAGGAGGTGCTCAACGGTGATGAACTCGTGGCGCTGCTGGCGCGCCTCGACAAACGCCATGTGCAAGCTGACTTCTAATTCCTGGGCAATCATTGATCTTCCTTTCGGCTTGCTTGGGTTACTTAACTGACTTATAGCTCGAATATTGGCCGGATTCGCGATTATTCAATGGGCTCGCTGACACACTGCAACGGATGGCCGTTCTTGCGGGCGGCTTCGGTGACCTGGTCGACCTTGGTGGCGGCCACGTCCTTGGAGAAAACCCCGCAGACGCCTTTGCCGTCCAGGTGGATCTTCAGCATGATCTGCGTGGCGGTTTCCCGGTCCTTGTTGAAAAACTCCTGGATCACCACCACCACGAACTCCATGGGGGTGTAGTCGTCATTGAGCAGAACGACCTGGTACATCTGCGGCGGTTTGGTCTTTTGCGGCCGGCGCTCCAGCACGACCGAATCCCCTCCGTTGTCCGGCCTGACGGCTGGTACCGGATGCTGCACCGGAGTGTTCGGGGTTTTGGGAGACTTGGTTGCCATGGAATTCATTCTAGCCACCGATATAACCCAGTGCGCCTGTTAGGGAAATTGGTGGCGGGAACGCGACATTCAAGCGTGATTTTTTGCTTATTTCGCGGACATGAAAAAACCGCCTCGGGATTGCTCCCGGGCGGCTTCAAAATAGAGGGCTGGGCCCGCTTTACATGTGGTCGATCATGACCTGGCCGAAACCGGAGCAGCTGACCTGGGTCGCGCCTTCCATGAGGCGGGCGAAGTCATAGGTGACCTTCTTGGACTCAATGGATTTCTCCATCGAGCTGATGATCAGGTCGGCGGCCTTGGTCCAGCCCATGTGGCGCAGCATCATTTCGGCTGAGAGGATCTCGGAACCGGGGTTGACGTAGTCCTTGCCGGCGTACTTGGGCGCCGTGCCGTGGGTGGCTTCAAACATCGCGACGGTGTCGCTCAGGTTGGCGCCGGGGGCGATGCCGATGCCGCCGACCTGGGCTGCCAGCGCGTCGGACACATAGTCGCCGTTCAGGTTCAGGGTGGCGATCACGCTGTATTCAGCGGGGCGCAACAGGATCTGCTGCAGGAAGGCGTCGGCGATGCTGTCCTTGACCGTGATTTCCTTGCCGGTCCTCGGGTTCTTGAACTTCATCCATGGGCCGCCGTCGATTTCCACCGCGCCGAATTCCTTCTTGGCCAGGGCGTAGGCCCAGTCACGGAAACCGCCTTCGGTGAACTTCATGATGTTGCCCTTGTGCACGATGGTCACGCTGGGCTTGTCGTTGTCGATGGCGTACTGGATGGCCTTGCGCACCAGGCGCTCGGTGCCTTCGCTGGAAACCGGCTTGATGCCGATGCCCGAGGTGTTCGGGAAGCGGATCTTCTTGACGCCCATCTCGTCCTGCAGGAACTTGATGAGTTTTTTGGCCTTGTCGCTGCCGGATTCGAATTCGATGCCGGCGTAGATGTCTTCCGAGTTTTCGCGGAAGATGACCATGTGGGTCTTTTCAGGCTCTTTGACCGGGGAAGGAACGCCCTTGAAGTACTGGATGGGGCGCAGGCAGACGTAGAGGTCGAGTTCCTGGCGCAGCGCAACGTTCAGGCTACGGATGCCGCCGCCCACGGGCGTCGTCAGCGGGCCCTTGATCGAAACGACGTAGTCGCGCACGGCGTGCAGGGTTTCTTCGGGCAGCCACACGTCGGGGCCGTAGACCTTGGTGGACTTTTCACCGGCAAACACTTCCATCCAGTGGATCTTCTTCTTGCCGCCGTAGGCTTTGGCAACAGCAGCATCGACCACCTTCAACATGACCGGCGTGATGTCGGCGCCGGTGCCGTCGCCTTCGATGAACGGGATGACGGGTTCGTCAGGGACGTTCAGGGAGTTGTCGGCGTTGACAGTGATTTTCTGGCCTTGAGAAGGCACCTTGATGTGCTGGTACATGTAGGAAAGTCTCCGGTGAGCGCTGAGGCGTGGAAGGTACGCCCTGTAGCAGTTAGGTAAAAACCCCTAAATTCTAGCCGTAAATGCAAGGAGCAAAAGAATTTGGGGGCTTGTGTCAACGGCCGGGGAAGGGGCTCCGTTACGGTAGGGCCTCCGAGAAGTTCGGGGTATTTTTTCCAATAACGTTATCAAGGAAATTCCAAATGAACAAAATCCTCGCTGCTTTGATCGCTGGCCTCTTCGCTGTTGGTGCATACGCACAAGCTCCTGCCAAGCCTGCTTCCGCTCCTGCTGCTGCAGCCGCTCCAGCACCTGCTGCCGCTCCCGCCGCAGCTGCCAAGGCTGATGCCAAGCCCGCCAAGATGACCAAGGAAGAAAAAGCTGCCGCCAAGGCCGCCAAGAAAGAAAAAGCCGCTGCTGAAAAGAAAGCAAAAGCTGAAGCCGCCGCAGCCAAGAAAGCTGAAGCCGCTGCCGCCAAGAAGGCAAAGGCTGACGCCGCTGTCGCCAAGAAAGCTGAAGCCAAGAAGTAATTCCTGGTGACTTCGGTCAGAATGCCCGCCGCGTGCGGGCATTTTTTATGCGCGTCGTTTATGCTGGCAGATCAACTTCATGCGTGGTGACTTTATGTTTTCAACACCTGGCGCCCATTCTTTGGGCAAGGTATTCCAGGTCCTGGCCAGCGCCTTGGCCCTGGCCGCCCTGCTCTCCCCTCTGTGCGCTTCGGCCCAGGAGGCGCCGCAGATGAACCTGCAGCGCGTCAAGCTGTCTGCCGGCATGCACCTGATTGATGCACAGGTGGCCCTTACGCCCGAGCAGCGGCAAATCGGCCTGATGTTCCGCAAGGAGATGCCGCAGCAGGAAGGCATGATCTTCGTGTTCGAGCAGCCCAGCCAGCAATGTTTCTGGATGAAAAACACCTTGCTGCCCTTGACGGCGGCATTCGTGGCGGACGACGGCACCATCGTGAACCTGGCTGACATGAAGCCGCAAACCACGGACCCCCATTGCTCCGCCAAGCCGGTGCGCTACGTGCTGGAAATGAACAAGGGCTGGTTCGCTCAAAAGGGCATCAAGGCCGGCAGCAAGCTGGGCGGCCCACCGTTTGAAGCCAGGCGCWGATTTTTCCGCCCGCCCGAATGCAAAAAAGCCGACTTGAAGTCGGCTTTTTTACGGGCGCTGAGTGCGCCGGCAGCGTCAATCAGGCGAAGTTGGCTTCCGCGAAACTCCAGTTGACCAGGTTGGACAGGAAAGTTTCAACGAATTTGGGGCGCAGGTTGCGGTAGTCGATGTAGTAAGCGTGTTCCCAGACGTCGACCGTCAGCAGGGCCTTGTCGGCGGTGGTGAGCGGGGTGCCGGCCGGGCCGGTGTTGACGATGTCCACSGWGCCRTCAGSCTTCTTGACCAGCCAGGTCCAGCCGGAGCCGAAATTGCCGACGGCGGACTTGACGAACGCTTCCTTGAAAGCGGCGTAGGAGCCGAATTTGGCATTGATGGCCGCAGCCAGCGCGCCGCCGGGTTCGCCGCCGCCGGCGGGCTTCATGCAGCTCCAGAARAAGGTGTGGTTCCAGATCTGGGCCGMGTTGTTGTAAAYGCCGCCGCTGGAYTTCTTGACGATCTCTTCGAGCGTCATGGCTTCGAACTCGGTGCCTTTTTGCAGGTTGTTGAGGTTCACCACGTAAGCGTTGTGGTGCTTGCCATGATGGTACTCAAAGGCTTCCTGGCTGTAGTGCGGCGCCAGCGCGTCGATCGGGTAAGGGAGTGGTGGGAGCTTGTGTTCCATGATTTTTCCTCGTGGTGATGAATAAACTGTTATTGAACGGTTGCGAACGCTGTCCGGGCCATTGTAAAAACTAAATCAGGCGGCGCGCGGTGACGGTCAAATCGACCTCGCCGCCGGCAAGGGTAGCGCGCACGGGCTGGCCTTCATGCGTCTTTTCGGGGCTGGTGATCGGCTGGCCCTGCAAGTCGGCCAGCCAGGCATAGCCGCGCTTGAGGACCAGTTTCGGGTCCAGCAATTCCAGCCGCAGCTGCGCGCGTTCCAGGCGCTGCCGGCCGCGCCGCAGGCTGCCCTCCACTTCGCGCGGAAACTCGCTCGCCACGGACTGCAGCTTGAGCCGCTCATGCTGCAAGGCTGAGCGTAAGGCGTGATTCAGGCCCTGTCCCAGCCCGGCCAGGCGCGCATGCTGGCGAGTCACCAAATGTGACGGCCGGCTGACCCGGGACGCCGCCCAGTCCAGGCGCTGGTTGTGCGATTGCAGCTGACGGTCCACGCCGTTCTGCAGGCGCGACAAGGCCAGGTCCAACGCGCTGAGCCAGGTGCTTTGCGGCTGCGCGCACAGCTCGGCAGCGGCGGTAGGCGTYGGCGCGCGCACGTCGGCGCAAAAGTCGGCGATGGTGAAGTCGGTTTCATGCCCCACACCGCTGACCACCGGCACCGGCGAGGCCACGATGGCCCGCGCGAGCTGCTCGTCATTGAAGGCCCACAGGTCTTCCATGGCACCGCCGCCGCGCACCAGGAGCAAAACGTCGATCCGGTCCTGGTTGCGCCGTTGGTAGGCCTTGTACAGGGCCTCGCGCAATTCGCCCGCAGCCTGCGCGCCCTGCACGCTGGCCGGATAGATCATCACGGGGATATGCGGTACGCGCCGCTGCAGCGCGCTGACAACGTCATGCAGGGCCGCGGCGCCCAGCGAGGTGACGACGCCGATCGCACGCGGCAACAGGGGCAAGGGGCGCTTGCGGCCCTGCTCGAAAAGGCCCTCAGCCTCCAGCCTGGCCTTGAGTTGCAGGAACTGCTCGAACAGGTTGCCCTGCCCGGCCTGCCGCATGGACTCCACCACCAGTTGCAGCTCGCCGCGCGGTTCGTACACGCCCAGGCGCCCGCGCAACTCCACCAGTTGGCCGTCCCGCGGGGCGAAATCGAGCAAACCGGCTGCGCGGCGGAACATGGCGCAGCGGATCTGGCCCTGCTCGTCCTTGAGGGAAAAATAGCAGTGGCCGCTGGCCGCACGCGAGAAGCCGCTGATCTCGCCCTGCACGGCTACCGGGTTGAAGCGCGCCTCCAGGCTGTCCGCAATCGCGCGCAGCAGCGAGCCCACGGGCCAGATACGCACACCCGCCTCGCGTCCCGCCGGAAACGGCCTCTCGGGACGAGACGCTGGCTCAAACATGGCCAAACCCCTTGATTTCGCGGGGGCAGTACTCCACAGAGCGCCGTCCCGTATGGTCGAAAGACCCTGTTCCCTGCGGATGACGCGATAAATTCGTGTAACTCATTGATTTTGAATAACTTAATTCTGCTCAAATTTTCATCGTTTTGTCATATCCACGATTTGACGCGGCTTGGCGGGCGCACCGCCCTTACTTGCTCACAAAGTTATCCACAACTTCTGTGGGCTAAGTCTGACAAAAACCGGATATTGAAAACATTCGGGATGGATGTGCCGCGCATCGCGCGGCGCTGCAGTATCTGTAAGCCATAATCCACCACAAATTATCTGCTTGGAGATGTGCATTGTTTTCGATCATACAAGCCGCAGGCTGGCCGATCTGGCCCTTGGTTGCCTGTTCCGTCTTGGCTCTTGCCCTGGTTATCGAGCGTTTCACCAGCCTCAAAATCCGCAAAGTCGCGCCCCCAAAACTTCTTGACGAGGCCATCACCGTCTCCCGCGCTTCCATCCCTTCGCCCGACGTCGTCGCGCAACTCGAGCAGAACTCGGTGCTCGGCGAAGTGCTGGCCAGCGGCTTTCGCGCGCTGAACACCAACCCGCGCATCAGCGAGGACGATCTGCGCTCCATCCTCGAAGGCGCCGGACGCCAGGCGGCGCACAAGCTGGAGCGCTACCTCGCGGCTCTGGCAACCATTGCCTCCGCCGCTCCGCTGCTGGGCCTGCTGGGCACGGTGATCGGCATGATTGAAATCTTCGGCTCCCAGGCCGGCGGCGGTGGTGTCGGCGGTGCGACCGGCGGTAACCCCGCGCAGCTGGCGCACGGTATTTCGATCGCGCTCTACAACACGGCTTTCGGCCTGATGGTCGCCATTCCAGCGCTGATCTTCTGGCGCTATTTCCGGGCCCGCGTGGATGGCTACCTGCTGAGCATGGAACTGGCCGCCGAGCGCTTCGTCCGCCACCTCAATACGCTGCGTAAATGAATTTTCGTCCTCACCCCCACGACGAACCGGAGATCAACCTGATCCCCTTCATCGACGTGCTGCTCGTGGTGCTGATCTTCCTGATGCTGTCCACCACCTACAGCAAGTTCACCGAACTGCAGGTCAAGCTGCCGGTGGCCGACGCCGAACAGCAACGCGACTATCCCAAGGAAGTCATCGTCGCGGTGAGCAGCGACGGCCGCTACATGGTTAACAAGACCCTGGTCGAAGGCCGCGGCATCGAGGCGCTGGGCGCCGCGCTGGCCGAGGCGGCCAAGGCCGGCAAGGAGAGCGTCATCATCATCAGCGCCGACGCCAGTGCCACGCACCAGGCGGTCATCACCGTCATGGAGGCGGCGCGCCGCCAGGGCCTCACGCAAATCACGTTTGCCACACAGAGCGCCGCGATGGGCGGGGCGAAATAAGCCCCTGGCCATTCCCGGCCGCAACAGCCGCCCTCCCCGCGAAACGGCCGTGAAACACCTTCTGCAGAACGCCTGGCTCACCCGCGGAGGGCTGGCATGCCTGCTCTGGCCGCTGGCGCAGCTTTACGGCCTGCTGGTGCGTTTGCGCCGTGCGCTGTACCGACGCGGCATCCTGCGGTCCGAGCGTTTCAAGGTTCCCGTCGTGGTGGTCGGCAATGTGGTCGCCGGCGGGGCCGGCAAAACCCCGCTGGTGATTGCGCTTGTCAGGCACTTGCAGGCGCAGCGTATTGCGGTCGGCGTGGTGTCGCGCGGATACGGGCGCTCCGGTTCGGACTGCGTGGAGGTCACGCCCACCGCGCCGCTCGCGCAAACCGGCGACGAGCCGGCCCTGATCCACAAGGTTACTGGCGTGCCGGTTTTTGTAGCGGACAAGCGCGCCGAAGCACTGCGGGCCTTGCTGGCCGCCCATCCCGAGACGGCCGTGGTGCTGTGCGACGACGGCCTGCAGCATTACGCCCTGCAGCGCGACATCGAAATCGCCGCGTTTGACGACCGTGGCGCCGGTAATGGCTGGCTGTTGCCGGCGGGCCCGCTACGCGAACCCTGGCCCGGGCGCAAACATCATGGCCTGGATCTTGTGCTCCACACCGGGCAGAAACCCGCCTTCGAAGGCTTCACCTCCAGCCGGCAATTGGCCGACGATGCATGGTCGCCCGGCGGCGACCGGGTCGCGCTGGCCAGCTTGCGCGGCCGGCCGGTGACGGCGCTGGCCGGCATCGCCAACCCGTGGGCATTTTTCGGCATGCTGGAGGACCGCGGCCTGATGCTGGAGGCCACCATCACCCTGCCCGACCACCATATATTCAGCGAGGCCGACCTGGCCGGGCTGCAAAGCCGGACCGTGCTGTGCACCGAAAAGGACGCCGTCAAGCTGTTTGCCCTGCCGGGCGCGACCGGGTTGGACATGCTGGCCGTGCCCCTGGTGTTTTCGCCCGAACCGGCCTTTTTCGCCGCCTTTGACGCGCTGCTGGCGCCCCTGCTTTCTCCATTACCATCGAAACATGGACACCAAACTGCTTGAACTGCTGGTCTGCCCCGTGACCAAAGGCCCGCTTGATTACGATCGGGAAAAACAGGAACTGCTCTCCCGCAGCGCCCGGCTGGCTTACCCCGTGCGCGACGGCCTGCCCGTGCTGCTGGAAAGCGAAGCACGCACCATGACCGACGAAGAGCTGGGCCTGTGAGCTTCACTGTCCTGATCCCGGCCCGGCTGGCCTCCACCCGCCTTCCCAACAAGCCGCTGGCCGACATAGGCGGCGCCCCCATGGTCGTGCGCGTGGCGCAGCGCGCCATGCAAAGCGCGGCCTTGCGCACCGTCGTCGCGACCGACAGCCAGGAAATCATTGAAAGATGCGCGTCCTTCGGCGTCACGGCTGTGCTGACCCGCGTCGACCACCCCAGCGGCAGCGACCGGCTGGCCGAAGCCTGCGGCGTGCTGGGCCTGGCGGACGAGGACATCGTGGTCAACGTCCAGGGCGACGAGCCGCTGATAGACCCGGCGCTGATCAACGCCGTGGCGCGGCTGCTCAACGAGCGGCCCGACTGCGCCATGAGCACCGCCGCGCACTCCATAGGCCAGCTGGCCGACCTGCAGAACCCGAACGTGGTCAAGGTGGTGCTGGATGCCCGCCACACCGCGCTCTATTTCAGCCGCTCGCCCATCCCCGCGGGCCGCGACTTCGCCGGCCAGGCCTGGTGGGAGGCCGGCAGCACCCTGCCCAAGCCGCTGCGCCATGTCGGAATCTACGGCTACCGCGTGGGTTTTCTGCGAGAGTTCCCCCGCCTTCCCCAGTCACCGCTGGAGCAACTCGAGCAACTGGAGCAGCTGCGCGCCCTGTGGCATGGCCACCGCATCGCCGTGCACATCACCGATGACGCGCCCGGCCCGGGCGTCGACACCGCCGAAGACCTGGACCGCGCCCGCAAGCTGTTTACCTGAGCGAGCATCCCCACTGGGAAGCCCTTGCCTGTAAGGTGCTGTCAGGGGTGCATGCTATCCTTGGGAAAAACGCAAGTGGAAGGCCTGCAGGACGCGCTGGCAGCCCTTCACACCTGCCCCAAGCAACCCCAGCGGATAACCGGCGCGCCGGCCCGGGGTTGGCTTCACGAATTCATAAAATCCGAGGACATCCATGAGACTGATATTGTTGGGCGCGCCTGGCGCGGGCAAGGGGACACAAGCGACCTTCATCTGCCAGAAGTACGGCATCCCCCAGATTTCCACCGGCGACATGTTGCGCGCGGCCGTCAAGGCCGGCACGCCTCTGGGAATTGAAGCCAAGAAAATCATGGATGCCGGCGCGCTGGTCAGTGACGACCTGATCATCAACCTCGTGAAGGAACGCATTGCCCAGCCCGATTGCGCGAAGGGCTTTCTGTTCGACGGTTTCCCCCGCACCATCCCCCAGGCCGACGCGATGAAGTCGGCGGGTGTCAAACTCGACTATGTGCTGGAGATCGACGTGCCCTTTGAAGCCATCATCGAGCGCATGAGCGGACGCCGTTCGCACCCCGCCTCGGGCCGCACCTACCACGTCAAATTCAACCCGCCCAAGGTCGAGGGCAAGGACGACGTGACCGGCGAGCCGCTGATCCAGCGCGAAGACGACAAGGAGGAAACCGTGCGCAAGCGGCTGGAGGTCTACAGCGCCCAGACCCGCCCGCTGGTGGACTACTACTCCGGATGGGCCAAGGTCGCACCGGACGCTGCTCCCAAATACCGCGCCATCAGCGGCATGGGCACGGTAGACCAGATCACGGCGCGCGCCTTCGAGGCCCTGTCCGCTTAAGCCTTCGCAGGTCCACAAAAAAGCCGTCTTCCGATGGCTTTTTTATGGGCGCTCAAAAATCGACAGCACCGGATAGCGGCGCCATTGCGGTTCGGCATGGCGCGCGCAGTTCTCGAAGATAAAACCCAGGACTTGTTGGGGGTCCGACAACAGTTGGGGGTTGGCCGCCTTCCACTGCTCAAAGCGCGCGCGCAGCGCCGGCTCATCTTTGAGCAGCTGCAGCGCCAGGTCTTCGAAGACGTAGTCCGAGAAATGCTCCTTCTTTTCGAGGATGCTGTTGAAAAATCCCCAGCGGAAGAAGCTGTCGTGCGCTTGCGGCTCCAGGGTTTCGACGGCATAACGGGCCTTGTCCTGGTCCAGCGGCACCCACCAGTCACCGGCCTGCAGTTCGACGGCCTCCAGGCTGGTTTCCAGCGTGAGGTCGTCATGGAACATGTGGCCTTCATAAGCGCCGGCGCGGCTTTGCACGCTCTTGATACGGCTGACTTGGGCCTGAACCGTGCGGGCTGCGCCCAGGCGCTCCATGCGAACGCCATTCCAGTCCAGGCGTTCAATCACGGCGCGCCAGGCTTGCGGGACGACGTAAGCCATCGGGGCCGGCACGGAAACCTCTTCCGAGAAGTGCGTGAAGTAGTCGATCTCGCGCTCCCAGGGCTGGTCTCTGTCGTAAGACAGGCGCTGGTAGTCGCCCAGCAAGCTTGGCGAGTGCAGCGCTGCATAGCCCTTGAAGCGCAGGCGCGAGCGACGGGTTTCATCGAGCTTCCAGCGGACAGGCCAATGCGTCCTGCCGCCCGACGCTTGCCGAGCCTGCCGCCGCAGCGCCTGGATCTCCGGCGCGTTCGCCACCGTGAAGGCGAGCGTCACATCCAGCAACGCGCGCATGGACTCATAGCGATCCTTGAAGGGCTTGAGCATGTGGGTCTCGGGCATGAAGCCTATGGTGTGGTTCAGCGCCGCATAGCCGGTCGAGAACCGGGGCACCTCCAGGAAATCGGCAATCCCCTGGTCCGGGCTCACGTGCACGGGATTCACATAGGGGCAGGTCGGCCAGCCGCGCGCCTCCATGCCCTGGTAAATCACCGGCAGCATGCGCTCCCGCAGGAAAGCGCCCAGGCCGCCGCCCAGCTTGTCGGCCTGGGTGTGGATCAGCGTCATGGTGTAGCTGTAGTCAGCGCCGTTGGAAGTGTGGGTATCAACCATCACGTCCGGGTCCCACGCCGTGAAAAAGCGGTTGAACAGTTGCGCATTGAGGCTGTCGCACTTGATGAAGTCGCGGTTCAGGTCCAGATGCAGGCTGTTGCCGCGAAAGCCGAAGGACTCGGGCCCGTCCTGGTTGACGCGACTGGCATCGCCGCGATTGCAGCTGCCGTCGACGTTGTAGACCGGGATGAACAGGTAGACCGTGCTGCCCAGCGCGGCCAGGCGCCCGGGTTCCAGGCACAGGTCGCGCACCAGCGCCATGCAGGCATCTATGCCTTCGGGCTCGCCGGGGTGTATGCCGTTGTTATTGAAAAAGACTGCGCGCCCCGCCCGCCGGATCTGCTCGCGGTCAAACACACCGTCGGCGCTCACGATGCCTGCGTGCAGGGGCACGCCGGCGTCGGAAACGCCAATCTGCGAAAACTGCAGGACGCCGGGGCAGCGCAGCGCCAGCGCTTCGTAAAACCGGATGCAGGCATCCCAGGTCGTTGTCTGGTTCTGGTTGCCGAGTTCGTACGGGGTTTGCATGGAAGGTCGTCCGCGAGAGTCAAAGGGAATGGGGTGGAACCCGGCGCGCCTGCGCTGCCGGGCTCGGGAGATCAGGCCAGCAGTTGCAGGATCAGCTGGACCCTGGCCTTGACCGGGCTCAGGCCTTCTGAATCCGGAATTGCGTCAGCCGGGGTCGGCAGCACCCGCCCTGCAGTGCAACGGCTGGCGCGAATGACCTTGATGCCGGCGGCTTGCGCCTTGAGCAAGGCCGCCTCCAGTTCGTGGTGCAGGCTGCCGTTGCCGGTGCAGGCCACCACCAGGCCTTGCACGCCCTGCGTCTGCAGGGCCTGCACGATGGCTCCGCCAGCGCCGGCATGGTTCATGAGTATCTCAACGCGGGGCACAGCGGCGCCGGCCAAGGTGGCGATGATTTTGGCGGCAGTTTGCGCGCGGCCCGCCTGGGCTTGCGGCCAACTGCGCAACTGCCTCAGCCGCCCTTCCTCCACATAGCCGATGGGTCCGGCGTCGCCCGAACTGAAAGGGTCAAGACGATAGGTATGCGCCTTCTGGACGTCCGCCGCACCGTGGACGACGCCGGCGCACACCGCCACCACGCCCTGCGCTCCCGAGTGGCGCGCCACCGCCACCGCATCGAGCAGGTTTTGCGGTCCGTCAGGCACCAGCGCCGTGGCCGGGCGCATCGCGCAGGTCAGCACTACGGGCTTGGCCGGCGCCAGCAGCGCCTGCAGGAAAAAGGCGGTTTCCTCCAGCGTATCGGTGCCGTGGGTGATGACGATGCCCTGGACGTCGGGCTGCGCGAGGTAATGGCTGACGCGCGCGGCCAGTTTGGCCCACACCGCAAAACTCATGTCCTTGCTGTCAACCTGCGCCACCTGCTCCGTCAGCACGGTGCCGGCCTGCGCCAGAGCGGGGATCGCAGCCAGCAGTTCTTCGACGCCCACCTGGGCGGCGGTGTAACCGATGTTGTCCGACACGCTGGCGGCCCGGCCGGCGATCGTGCCGCCGGTGCCCAGAATCACAATATTTTGAGGATGCATGGAAAGTGATCTTGCAATCTTTTAAAAACTGGATGAAAATACAGGTACTGGATATTAAAACAGGTCGACGGCAGGCAAACGGTTGCAGCCCTCGGTTCTGCCTTTATCTGAAGAACCATAGGAGTCCCCGCCATGAGCATCCTCGCCGATTTTCCGCATTTTCCCTCCGAAGGTCCCAAGCTCACGGCGCGCCAGCAACAAATCCTGGAACTGATCCAGAGTGCCATCGCCCGTACCGGTGCACCGCCCACCCGCGCCGAAATCGCGAACGAACTGGGTTTCAAGTCCGCCAACGCCGCCGAAGAACACCTGCAGGCGTTGGCCCGCAAAGGCGTCATCGAGCTCGTCAGCGGTACTTCACGCGGCATACGCTTGCGCGGCGACACCCTACGTTCCATCAACGAATCACGCACCAAACAGTTTTCCCTGCCGTTGCAAAGCCTGGCCCAGCTCGCCCTACCTTTGGTAGGGCGGGTTGCTGCTGGCAGCCCGATTCTCGCGCAGGAACATATCGAGCAAACCTATTATTTTGAAAGCAGCCTGTTCCAGCGCCAGCCCGATTACCTGCTCAAGGTTCGCGGCATGAGCATGCGCGACGTCGGCATCATGGACGGCGACCTGCTGGCCGTCAAACAGGCCAAGGAAGCCAAGAACGGCCAGATCGTCGTGGCCCGCCTGGGCGATGAAGTCACCGTCAAACGCTTTCGCCGCAACAAGAACCTGATCGAGCTTTTGCCCGAAAACCCCGACTTCAACATCATCGTGGTCGAGCCCGGCGAGCCGTTTGAACTCGAAGGCCTCGCCGTCGGTTTGATACGCAACACCATGCTGATGTAAGCCTTCCAATCCGGCCACGCACCAGGTGGCGGGCGTTTGGCTGTATGGCCAACACCCTGGTGCAGCGGCCCTGCCGGCTGTAGCCGGTCCGAAATCCTGCCTGTGTAAACCTCTCTCATACAGGAGTTCATCATGGGAATCGTCAGTTTTTCACATTCACCCCTTCTGTCTCTCCTGCTGGCTCCCGTGCAGGCGCTGGCCGCCTGGTTTGTGCCTGCGCAGCAAAGCAGGTCCCATCAGTTTTCCAAATCCGTGCGCGCCCAGCGCGCGGCCGGCCAGCTGGCATTGCCTTTTTCCTCCGGTCCCGCCCCATCGCCCCGCGAAGCCACCCAAGCCGGCAAGGCAAGGCCCCGTAACCCCACGCCCAGCCGCCTGCGCATCGTGCGCGAATTCGATGCCAATGTCGGCCCGGCTTGCGCCGGCCGCATGGTCATCTCCGGCCGCATGGCCGACGTCTGTGCGGAGCTTGAGCGCATGGCCCAGCGCGAGGCCGCCTTGCAATAAAAAAGCCCCTGCCCGCCTTCGCCCTCTCTGAGGGAGGCTATTTCCCGGCTGCGTGAAGGTCAATGAGCCCGCCCAGTGCGCCACGGCAGGACTGAAATGCCTCGACAGGTTTCCTTGCGATACAAAATGCAAGCATTCGGGTAGCCCTTCCCGCGAGGAAGAAAAATCTTGCAGGCACAATATCGGCATGAATATTGTGATCCTCGACGACTACCAGGACGCAGTGCGAAAACTGAACTGCGCTGCCAAACTTGAGGCCTACCCCGCCAAGGTCTACACCAACACCGTCAAAGGCATAGGCCAGCTGTCCGTCCGGCTCAAGGATGCCGACGTCATCGTCCTTATCCGGGAACGGACCCAGCTCAACCGGCAGGTCATTGAAAAACTCCCCAAGCTCAAATTGATCGTACAGACCGGCCGTGTCGGAAGCCACGTCGACGTCGCTGCCTGCACGGAGCGCGGCATCGCGGTGGCAGAAGGCACCGGATCGCCTACTGCGCCGGCCGAACTGGCCTGGGCACTGGTCATGGCGGCCATGCGCCGCATCCCCCACTACGTGGCCCACCTCAAGCACGGGGCCTGGCAGCAGGCGGGCCTCAAGTCGGCCTCCATGCCGCCGAATTTCGGAATAGGTTCGGTCCTCAAGGGCAAGACCCTGGGCATCTGGAGCTACGGAAAAATCGGGCAGATCGTGGCCGGCTACGGCCGGGCCTTCGGCATGCGGGTCATCATCTGGGGCCGCGATGCCTCGCGTGAACGGGCCCAGGCCGATGGCTATGAGATCGCCGACAGCAAGGCCGAGTTTTTTGAACAAAGCGACGTGCTGAGCCTGCACCTGCGGCTGAACGACGAAACCCGCGGCATCGTCACGCTCGAAGACCTGTCGCGCATGAAAACCACGTCCCTGCTGGTCAACACCTCGCGCGCCGAACTGATAGAGCCCGAAGCCCTGATCGCCTCGCTCAACCGCGGCCGCCCAGGCCTGGCGGCGATCGACGTGTTTGAATCCGAGCCTATCCTGCAGGGCCATGCCCTGCTTCGCCTCGAGAACTGCATCTGCACACCGCATATCGGTTATGTGGAGCAAGACAGTTATGAGCTCTACTTCGGCGCGGCCTTCGACAACGTGGTGAATTTCATCAAGGGCACGCCCACCAACATCGTGAACCCCGGCGCCCTGCAAGTGCGGCGCTAGGTAATACCTTGCCCCCAAGGCGGGGGCCGAAACCGCCAGGAACCTAGGCGTTCCGGGCCGGTGCCGCGACCGGGCCATCGAGATCGAACTCGATGAGATTGCCAAAGTCTCCGGCTTCGGCCTCGGCGTCCATCGCTACGATGACCGGCAGCGGTTCGAGCGCGCCGCCCACGTCCTGGCTCAAGTCAATGTCCAGCCCCAGCCTCGGTGAAACCGGGGGCCGCGTCAGGTCGGGCGTCAATGCGATTTCCGTGGAAAGGGCAGCCGCCACAGCGCTGGGAACCGCGGCGGCAAGCGGCGGAGGCGGCGCCTGAAACCGGGCTGACAAGGGCAGGATATTGGTCGGGCCAAAGCTGGTCGTTTGGGGCAAGGCGGCCGGCCCATCCTGGGCGGAAAGCAGCGCAGGCTCACCGCCTTTTTCTTCCGGCTGTCCAGGGCGGGAAATAAGCTTCTTGGCGATGGAGTGAAGCAGCAGCAGTTCGCGGTAAGCCGCGAGGCTGAAGACCTCGTTGCGCGAATCTGGCTTGCGAAAGATGGACTCTTCCAGGACGTCCAGCACCTTGGGCGTCGGCCACAACGACTCAATGCGCGTGAGGGCCGCCACATAGAACTCCAGGCCGTGCGTGTCTATCGCATAGTCGTCGAAGGCGGGCACCTGGGCATTGAACATCCGGTGGAAATCCTTGCGCAGCGCGTCATAGTCGTCCCTGCGGCCCAGGCTGTGATAGAGGTCGAACAGGTCCAGGTAGACCAGCGCGCTCGTCTCCACGTTGTCCATGATGTGCAGGCGCAGGACATCCACCGCCTTGTCGGGATGGCCCAGCGAGAGGAAAAAATCCGCCTGCTGCTGGACATCAAAAAGCTCTTCGGCATTGACGATACGGGGCATGCCGCTCAAGCCGCCCAGGCTGGGCAGGAATTCCGGGCGATCAGCAGATTCAGCCGGCCTGGACGCAGGCAGCTTGCGTGTGCTTTCGAAATGAAGCGCATCCAGGTCGAGGTCCACCACGGGCTTGGGCGGGCGCTCTTCATGTGCCGGTTCAGTGCCGAGGTGCCCGGACGCCGGCCCTGCATAAACCGCAAAATCGCTCTGTCCATCATTCTTGTCCCACCAGGGACCATGGCTCAAGCGCAGCGCGTGCTGCCGGTTGCGCCTCCATAAAAAGCCGGCCGCCAGCAGCGCGAACAGCAGGACAGCGCCCAGGGCATACACCAGCCAGTTGCTGTAACGCTCCTGGCGCGCCTGCTCCAGCTGGTCCCGCAACTGCGTCACGGCCTGTTCGGTTTTGCGGCTTTGCGCCAGCATGGCGGCCACGTCGGATTCCAGGGACTTGAGGCGCTGGCTGTCGCGAAGCATGTCTTGCGGCTGGGCATTCAAAGCCTGCCACAAGGCGACTGCGGAGGCGCGTTGCTGGGCGTCGGTGGAAGGCGGCGTCAGCAGTTCCGGCGATGAACGAAGCACCGGATCGCGTTCGATGGTGAGGTCAATGGGGGCCAGTTGCAGGCGTGCCCGCGATTGACGCACCGGTGCCGGAGGCTTGCCTGCCGCGCGGACCGGCGGTGCGGCCAGTGAAGAGGCCATCCCGGCGCGAGGTTCCGGCTTCGCCCTCGATGTCCCGGAACGGGATGGCGCCGCCGGGCGAGCCTGCACCAGGCTTGCCGCAACCGCCGCTTGCGGAAGGATCGAAGGCACCGGGGCCGCGTTGTCGCCCAGCATCTCGGCCAGCAAGACGTACTTGCGTGAATTCTTTTGCTGGCAGCCTTCGCGTGCGTAGATCGTCACGACCGGCTCGTCCAACGCCAGCGTCGTGCGGATGCGGACCAGGATTTCACCAGCGCCGGAACCCGGCGAGATCGCGGTGCGTATCCTGTCAGGGAAAACCTGGCTGTCGCCGAAAAACACATCGACTGACACACAGGCGGAAGAAGGATTTTCGGCGGCGTCCAGTTGTGCGGACAGGGTGACGTCCAGTGGATGCCCTACGATTGCCGCGCCGCGCATACGTCCCAGGGACGCGGCCAAGGCATTGGCGGCAAGCCCCAACAGCAAAGCGCCAAGCAGGCATTTCAGGAACTTCTCGGTGACTTTCATGGGGTGCGCAAATTTTGCCACGCACCTCTGACGAATACGCTCAGCCATAATTCGGCCATGAAAGTAAATTTTGCAAATGTGGGAATAGTTGGCACCGGCGCCATGGGTCGGGGCATCGCGCAGATCGCGGCGCAAGCCGGCAGCACCGTCAAGCTGATGGACGCGCAGGCGGGTGCCGCCGAAAAGGCGCGCGAAGCCATTTGCGCCCAATGGGACAAGCTGGTTGAAAAAGGCCGGCTCGAGGCGGCCGCGGCCAGCGGCCACAAGGACCGGCTGCTGCTTGCCGGCACGCTGACCGACCTGGCGGGCTGCGACCTCATCATCGAAGCCATCGTGGAACGCCTGGACGTCAAGCGCGCGCTGTTCGCCGAACTCGAAGCCCTGGTGCCCGCCAGCACCGTGCTGGCCAGCAATACCTCGTCGCTTTCAGTGACGGCCATCGCGGCGGCGCTCAAACATCCCGAGCGCCTGGCCGGTTTTCATTTCTTCAACCCGGTTCCGTTGATGAAAGTGGTGGAAGTGATCGCGGGCCTGAAGACCAGCCCCGCGGTCTGCGAGGGCCTGAGCCAATACGCCCGGCAAATGGGCCACACGCCCGTGCAGGCGCAAGATACGCCCGGCTTCATCGTCAACCACGCCGGCCGGGGCTTTGGCACCGAGGCGCTGCGCGTCGTCAGCGAAGGCATTGCCGATTTCGCCACCATAGACCGCATCCTGCGCGACCAGGCCGGCTTCAAGCTGGGCCCTTTCGAGCTGATGGACCTGACCGCGCTCGACGTCTCCCATCCTGTGATGGAGTCGATTTACCACCAGTACTATGAAGAAGCCCGTTACCGCCCCAGCGTGATCACGGCGCAGCGCCTGGCCGGCGGCATGCTGGGCCGCAAGACCGGCGAAGGCTTTTACCGCTATGCGGACGGCGCCATGCAGGTGCCGCCTGAGCCCCCCGTTCCCCAGGTGGCCGAACTTCCACCGGTATGGGTCTCGCCGCGTGCTTCGCGGCGCTCGGAACTGCTACAACTCCTCAAGAACCTGGGCGCCAAGATCGAGACCGGCGCCTCCGCCTCGCCGCAGGCCCTCATGCTGGTCGCGCCGCTGGGCTTTGACATCACCACAGTGGCCGTGGTGGAGCGCCTAGACCCGGCCCGCACCATCGGCATCGACATGCTGATCGACGACGCGGCCACCAAGCGGCGTGTGCTGGCCACCAACCCGGCCACGCGCAGCGACATGCGCGACGCGGCCCACGCCCTCTTCGCCCGCGACGGCAAGGCCGTCAGCGTGATCCGCGACAGCGGTGGCTTCGTCACCCAGCGAGTGGTGGCTGCCATCGTCAACATCGCCAGCGACATCTGCCAGCAGGGCATCTGCAGCCCGAAAGACCTGGAAACCGCCGTGACCCTCGGACTCGGCTATCCCATGGGCCCGCTGGCCATGGGCGACCGCTACGGCCCAACCAATGTGCTGGAAGTGCTGTTCAACATGCAGACCGTTTACGGCGACCAGCGCTACCGCCCTTCCCCGTGGCTGCGGCGCCGCGGCGCCATCGGCCTCAGCCTCCTACACCAGGAAGAATGAAACACCCCCTTCGGATGCTCACTTCGTGTAGCACCTTCCCCCCTCCAGGGGGCGGCGCTTGCGGCCTGGCGAAGCCAGTTCCGCGGCCCCCACTGGCGTGGGAATCCCTCCTCCGGCGACCACACATTCTTTCGTATTGGAACAACTGACATGGCAGGCGCAATCAAAGGTACGAGTGAGGGCCAGACCCTTATCCTGACGATCAGCAATCCGGAGTTCAGGAATGCCCTGGGTCCCGACATTTATGCGGCGGGCATCGAGGCATTGAACGCCGCCGAGAACAATCCCGACATCCGCAGCGTGGTCATCACCGGCGAGGGTTCGATCTTCTGCGCGGGCGGCAACCTGCAGCGGCTGCAGGCCAACCGCCGTGAGGCGCCCGAGGTGCAGGCCCAGAGCATCGAAGGCCTGCACAACTGGATCGACTCGATACGCACCTACCCCAAGCCGGTAATCGCCGCCGTGGAAGGCCCGGCCGCCGGCGCCGGCTTTTCGCTGGTGCTGGCCTGCGATTTTGTGGTGGCAGCCGACAACGCGGTGTTCGTGATGTCTTACAGCACGGTCGCGCTGTCACCCGATGGCGGCGGTAGCTGGGCCCTGGCGCGCGCCCTGCCCCGTGCGCTGGCCAGCGAACTGCTGATGGCCGGCGAACGCATAGGCCCTCGCCGCTTGCACGATCTCGGGCTGGTCAACCGCGTAACGGCACCGGGCGAAGCCCTGGCCCAGGCCCTGCAACTGGCCGACAACCTCAATGCGCGGGCGCCCAACGCGCTGGCCAGCATCAAGGAACTCATCAACGACGCGGCTGGCAACACGCTGAACCAGCAACTGGCCCGCGAGCAGGACCACTTCGTGCGCAACCTGCACGACGCCAACGCCGGTGAAGGCATAGACGCCTTCCTGAACAAGCGCACGCCGCACTACCGCTAGCTGGTCCCTGCGCAGGTGGGCCCACGGCAGCCCGCCCCGCCGCCAAATCCCCGGCCCCTGCGGCCGGGCGACACCCATGCGACAGCCCGCTGGCGCCGGGCGGGTCCCTCAAGCGACAATGGACGTCTTGTTAGTCACTCAAAAGACAGACCATGGACGATCCCATTCTTACGATAGAGGAACGAGAGGCCATTAACAACGGCCGCTGGTTTTCATCCCTGTCCCCATCCCTGAGGCACGACATACTTCGATGCGCCTACGTCAAACGCTACAAAGACGGCGAACTCATCAGCGCCCGCGGCGATGCGCCCGAAGAATGGATATCCTGCGCGCGCGGCGCCATCCGGGTGAGCTCGACCTCGATTTCGGGCAAGCAGGTCACCCTGACCTATGTGGAGCCCGGCATTTGGGTCGGCGACGTGGCGATCTTCGATGGGGAGCGGCGCACCCACGATTCCTACGCCCATGGCGAGACCACGCTGCTGTGCGTTTCTCGCGCCGACTTGCGCAAGATATTGAGCCAGCACGTCGAGCTCTACGAAGCCCTGCTGCGCCTGCATGCGCGGCGCATACGGCAGCTTTTCGGCCTGGTGGAAGACCTCAACACCCTGCCCCTGCGCGCGCGGCTGGCCAAGCAACTGTTGCACCTGGTGCGCAGCTACGGTGTGCCCAGCCTGTCGGACAGCGGCGAAGTGCGCATCGGCCTGCAGCTGGCGCAGGAAGAACTGGCCCAGCTGCTGGGCGCCTCGCGCCAGCGCGTGAACCAGGAACTCAAGTCCATGGAGCGCGAGGAAGCCATACGCATAGAGCCGGGCGGCCTGGTGGTGCGCAACCGGCAAGCCCTGATGCGCATTTCCGAAGCCGAAATCGACAAATAAACACACGGGGGCCAGCCCTTTGAGCACGAGCAATTTCGACCACTTTGTCGGCACGCGGGCCGTGTCCGGCACGCAGGCCTTTGACCTCGACGCACTCACCGCTTACCTGGCCAGCTACCTGCCCGGCTTCAAGGGCCCGCTGACAGCGGAAATCTTCAAGGGCGGCCAGTCCAACCCAACCTACAAGCTCATCACGCCCACCGCGTCTTATGTGATGCGCGCCAAGCCTGGGCCCGTGGCCAAATTGCTGCCGTCGGCCCATGCGGTGGAGCGCGAATTCAAGGTCATGCAGGGGTTGCAAGGCACCGACGTGCCGGTGCCAAAAATGTATTGCCTCTGCGAGGACGAGTCGGTGATAGGCCGCGCCTTCTATGTGATGGAGTTCGTCGAGGGCCGCGTGCTCTGGGACCAGTCCCTGCCCGGCATGACGCAGGCCCAGCGCGGTGAGATTTACGACGAGATGAACCGCGTGGTCTCCGCCCTGCACAAGGTGAAGTTCGCCGAGCGCGGCCTGGCCGACTACGGCAAGCCCGGCAACTACTTCGAGCGCCAGATAGGCCGCTGGAGCAAGCAGTACGCCGCCTCCATCACCCAGCCCATCGCCGAGATGGACAGCCTGATGCAATGGCTGCCGGCCAACATCCCGGCCGGCGCGCGCGACGACAGCATGGTCTCCATCGTGCACGGCGATTTCCGGCTCGACAACCTGCTGTTCCACGCGACCGAGCCGCGCGTGCTGGCCGTGCTCGACTGGGAGCTGTCCACGCTGGGCCATCCGCTGGCCGACTTCAGCTACCACTGCATGGCTTGGCACATCCCGCCCGGGGCCTTTCGCGGCATAGGCGGGCTGGACGTCGAAAGCCTGGGCATCCCCAGCGAATCCGAGTACATACGCCGCTATTGCGAGCGCACCGGCCTTGCCACGCCCGAGGCGCTCAAGGCCGACTGGAACTTCTACATGGCCTATAACCTGTTTCGCATCGCGGCCATCCTGCAGGGCATCGCCAAGCGGGTCGAGGCCGGAACCGCCTCCAGCGCCCAGGCCGTCAGCTCGGCCGCCGGTGCGCCGCTGCTGGCCAAGATGGCCTGGGGCTTTGCCCTCAAAAGCCAGGGCTGAAGCCTGCCCTTCTTCACAACAACATCGCCCCCACACACCCCTTCTGGAGATTTCATGGACTTCAACTACACCCCAAAAGTACAGGAACTGCGGGCGCGCCTGCTCAAGTTCATGGACGAGAACATCTACCCGAACGAGGCACGCTTTTTCCGAGAAATCGCCGAAAACCGCGCCAAGGGCAATGCCTGGGTCCCGACCAAACTGGTCGAGGAACTCAAGCCCAAAGCCCGCGCCGCCGGCCTGTGGAACCTGTTTTTGCCGCACTCGCCGCGCGCGCCTGAAGGCCTGTCCAACCTCGAGTACGCGCCGCTGTGCGAAATCATGGGCCGCGTACCTTTCGCCGCCGAGGTCTTCAACTGTTCGGCGCCGGACACCGGCAACATGGAAACCATCGCCCGCTACGGCTCCGAAGCCAACAAGGACCAGTGGCTGGACCCGCTGCTCAAGGGCGAGATCCGCTCGGCCTTTTTGATGACGGAGCCCGAGGTCGCCTCGTCCGACGCGACCAATATCCAGTGCCGCATTGAGCGCGACGGCGACAATTACGTGCTCAACGGCCTCAAATGGTGGTCGTCCGGCGCGGGCGACCCGCGCTGCGCCGTCTACATCGTCATGGGCAAGACCAACCCCGACGCCGGCCGCCACGAGCAGCAATCGATGATCCTGGTGCCCGCCAACACGCCCGGCATCACCGTGATCCGCCCGCTGTCGGTGTTCGGCTACGACGACGCGCCGCACGGCCACATGGAAGTGCGCCTGACCAATGTGCGCGTGCCGGCCGCCAACCTGCTGCTGGGCGAAGGCCGCGGTTTTGAGATCGCCCAGGGCCGCCTCGGCCCCGGCCGCATCCACCACTGCATGCGCAGCATAGGCATTGCCGAGCGCGCGCTGGAGCTGATGTGCAAACGCCTGAACAGCCGTGTCGCTTTCGGCAAGCCGATCGCCAGCCAGTCGGTCTGGCATGAGCGCATCGCCGAGGCCCGCTGCATGATCGAGCAGGCCCGCCTGCTGACGCTCAAGGCCGCCTACATGATGGACACCGTGGGCAACAAGGTCGCCAAGGCCGAGATCGCGATGATCAAGGTGGTCGCACCCAACATGGCTTGCCAGATCATCGACTGGGCCATCCAGGCCCATGGCGGCGGCGGCGTGTCGGACGACTTCCCGCTGGCCTATGCCTACGCCAGCCAGCGCACCCTGCGCCTGGCCGACGGCCCGGACGAGGTGCACCGCGCCTCGCTGGCCAAGCTGGAACTGGCCAAGCACCTCTTGATGCCCGGCGAAGTCGAAATGCCGATCACGCGCGGCGGCTGAAGCCTTACAAGGTAAGGTCGTTCGAGAGTCCGGCGATCGCCGACTCGCAGGCCGTGGTGAAAATCAGCGCCGCATGCTCCAGCGTGGGCATGTCGGCCGGGGTGTACTGCATGCGCAGGTAGGTTTTGCCGCGCAGCACCATCAGGATAAAAGGCACCTGCGCGTCGGGTGAAGGCTCGGGCCAGGACATCAGCAACTCGACCAGTTGCGAGTCCAGCCAGGCCAATGCGTTGGAACGATGGTCGGCCATCACCGCATAACGTTGCCAGAAGGGCTTGGGCAGGCTTTCCCAGCCGACTTCGGGGTACATGGCCAGCCAGCGCACCTCTTCGGGCATGCTGGGGTCGGCGGTGGTCTGCAGGGTGTCGGTATAGGCTTGGTAGGCGCGCTTTTCCAGCCCCTCCTTCAAGGCCCGGTTCATGACCAGGACCGTGACGTCGTCGTTGACCTTGACTTCACCCCGGGCACGCAGTTCTTCGCCGCGGATGTAGTCGCGCGATGGGCTGCCGCGCTCCATCTTCCAGGGCTTGCCGCCCACGTTGCCCTTGAGCGCGAACCCCTTGCCCTGCCCCATGCCGGTGAAAGAAAAGCCACGGGTGCCGGCCCATTCGGACACGGCCTCGTCGGACGCGGCTGCATCGCCGGCATCCGCCTTACCCCCGACCAAGACTTTCTTCAGCCGCTCGAACATGGTTTTCGCTTTTCTCTTAAAGTGCAGCAGGCATCATAGTAGTCAAGGAAGTCCCAATGATCAATGTTTACTCATGGCCCACGCCCAACGGCCACAAAGTCCACGTCATGCTGGAGGAATGCGGCCTGCAATTGGGCCGCGACTGGCAGGCTAACCCAGTCAATATCGGCACCGGTGACCAGTTCAAGCCCGAATTCCTGGCCATCAGCCCGAACAACAAGATCCCCGCGCTGGTCGACCCTGTCGGCCCCGACGGCAAGCCCATCTCGGTGTTCGAGTCCGGTGCCATCCTGCTCTACCTGGCCGCCAAAACCGGCAAGCTGCTGCCGAAAACCGATCGCCTGAAGTTCCAGGTGCTGCAATGGCTGATGTTCCAGATGGGCGGCGTCGGCCCGATGATCGGGCAGACACACCATTTCCGCCAGTACGCACCCGAAAAAATAGACTACGCCATCAACCGCTACACCAATGAGACAAAGCGGCTATACGGCGTGATGAACAAGCAGCTGGCCGGCAGCCGGTTCATCGCCTGCGACGAATACAGCATTGCCGACATCGCCAYCTTCCCCTGGCTGCGCAACTGGGAAAACCACGGCATAGACTGGGCCGACTATCCGCACCTGAAAAAGTGGTTTGACCTGATCAGTGAACGCCCCGCCGTGCAGCGCGGCGTCAAGGTGCTGGCCGAGCTGCGCCGGCCCATCACCGACGACAAGGCGCGGGAAGTGCTGTTCGGCAAGACGCAGTACGAAAAGCGCTGAGAAAAGCACCGAAAAGCGCTGGGTGGAGGCGGGCTGGCCAGGGCCCTCGGCCCTCGATTGAAGGTATGATTCGCGACGAGCTGGAAACGGCGGCCGCCCCTGCGTGGCCTTGCCCCTGCTCTCACACACAAACTGCCCGTAGCTCAGTCGGATAGAGCATCAGCCTTCTAAGCTGAGGGTCGGGGGTTCGATCCCCTCCGGGCAGGCCAATCGCGGCGTCAGTCGTACCCGCCCTTTCCCCCTGCGATAGCGAACTTCGCTTACACACCCTCGGAATCGGGGTATATAGTCGGGATTCGGCCCCATGCAAAGGCCGGCAAGACCAAGGAGGCGAGAAAAGATGGCCAGACCAACCATGTTGCTGGTGGAGGACAACCCCGCTCACGTCGAGTTGACGCTGCTGACATTGCAGGAAAACGGCGCCGACCATGAAGTCATCGTGGCCCGCGACGGCAAGGAAGCCCTGGAATACCTTTTCTGCGAAGGTGCTTACAGCAACCGGCCCAACGATCACCCTCCCGAGCTGGTCATGCTGGACCTGAATTTGCCTGGGATCAGCGGCGCGGAAGTCATGCAGCGCATGCGTGGAGACCCCCGCACTTTCTTCGTGCCCGTCGTCATCCTGACCTCCGAGCCCAAATACTCGCCAATCGTGAAAGAGATTCAGGGCGGTCTCAACAGTTACGTGCGCAAACCGCTGCATTTCCGGGATTTCCAGGAAAAACTGGAACAGGTGCGCGAATACTGGCGCACATCCAACTTCGGGCCGCTCAAGTCCTGAGGGTTTCGCCGCCATGCGGACATGAAAAAGCCCACTGACGTGGGCTTTTTGCTGGGAAATGATGGTCGGAGTACAAGGATTCGAACCTTGGACCCCCTGGTCCCAAACCAGGTGCGCTACCAGACTGCGCCACACTCCGACTAGTCAAATATTATAGCTCGAACCCGCTACACTTTCCCGCGCCCTCTTCATTTTTTCCATTCACTGGATTACCCAATGAAATTTCGCCTCGCTGTCCAGCCCGATCAGCACCGGCCCGACGCAAAGGCTTGCCGTCGCAACCTTGGGGCCGTATGAGGATGGGGGCCGCCGCTGCGGCCGCGTCCCAAATAGACAAAGCCCTGACGCGTCTGACCGCGGCATTCGCGCTGCTAGTGCTGCCGCTGGCGGCGCTGCTGTTGGCCCAATGGCCGCTGCGTGAACTTGTGCAAGCCTACTCGCGCCAGGCCAATGATGCGGCGCAGGTGCTGTTCGCGCTATATGTGGCGGTGGCCGTGACGGCGGCTTCCAGAAACCACGCCCACCTGGCCTCCCTGCAGCCGCATCCGTCCGGCGCGCCCCGGCCGCGTTGGCATGCCTGGGCGCTGCTGGCCTGTGTCATGCCCTGGGCGCTGTTCATGCTGTGGGCCGGCTGGCCGCTGGTTGCAGCCTCTGTGGCCTCTTTCGAGCGATTTGGCGAAACGCTCACGCCGGGTTATTTCATGATCAAGCTCGCCATGGCGCTGATGCTTTTGCTGGTGCTGGCCGAAGGCCTGCTCGAACTCTTGCCGCACGGCCGTGCGCCGGGCTCGCCATGAGCCCGACCGGCCCACTCGCGGGTGTGTGGATGCTGCTGGCGCTGGGCGCACTGATTCTTGCCACCGGCCTGCCGGTCTGGGCCCTGCTGATCGGTGTGTCAAGCCTGTTCGCAGTGCTGGGCCTGGCAGCGGGCGCTTTCGACCTGCAAATCTTGCAGGCCCTTCCGGTGCGCACGCTGGGCCTGTTGGAAAACGATCTGCTGCAGGCCATGCCGCTGTATGTTTTCATGGGCGTGCTGCTGCAGCGCCTGACCGTGGCCGACGCCCTGTACTCCGCGCTGCTGCGGCTGTTTCGCCCGCTGGCCGGCGCGCACGCCCTCTCGGCCCTGGGCGTGGGCGCCCTGATTGCGCCCATGAACGGCTCGGTCGCCTCCAGTTCGGCCCTGCTCTCACGCCTTGTTGCCCCGCGCATGGCGCACCTGGACACCGCGCGGGCTGTCTCCATCATCAGCGTGGCCGCCACCATAGGCGTGGTGGTGCCGCCTTCGCTGGTCTTGCTGTTGCTGGGCGATGCCATGCTGCTGGCGCACCTGGAGGCCAGCCGGCTGCCGGGCTATCTGCAAACCGGCCAGCGCATCATCAACACCCAGGACGTCATGCATGCCGCGCTGCTGCCCGCCCTGTGCGTGCTGGCGCTCTGGGCCCTGGTGGCCTGGCGCCAGGCGCGCAAGCTCAAGGAAGCACCGCCGCAAGTCCCCGCCAACCGGACACAGGTGGCCGTCGCCCTGCTCGCGGGCGGCACCATCGTCCTGCTGCTGGCCGGCGTCTTTACCGGAAAGCTCTACGCGGTGGAGGCGGCGGCAACCGGCGCGATGCTGCTGGTCGTCTCGGCCCTCCTGAGCCGCTCGCTGCCGGCGGCCGGCCGGCAAGCGGTGCTGGGCGACACGCTAAAGCTCAGCGGCGCCCTGTTTGCGCTGCTGGTTGGCGCCACCACTTTCAGCCTGGTGTTTCGCGTATTCGGTACCGATCGCTGGCTCAACGGCCTGCTGCTGGGTTCTACCCTGCCGCCCGGCGTGACGGCGGCGCTGGTACTGCTGCTGGTGGCGCTGTGCGCCTGGGTGCTGGATGCGTTCGAGATGATTTTTGTCATCGTGCCCATCGTCGCACCGGCGCTGATCGCGCGCCTGGGCGATGCCCAGCAGGCGGCCGTGTTGCTGCTGCTGGTATTGCAACTCAGTTTCCTGATTCCGCCCATGGGCTATGCCGTGCTGATGGCCCGGTCGCGCTCGGGCCTGCCGGCCATTTCGAGCCGGCAACTGCTGGCAAGGCTGTGGCCCATGCTGCTGGTGCAGGTTGCGCTCACGGTGGTGGTGTTTGCCTTTCCGTCCACCGTGCACTGGCTGGATGCACCCGCTCCCGCTGCGTCCGCGCAAATCCCCATGGCCGAGGATGAAATCGCGCGCCAGATGCGGGAGATGTCACGCGTAGAGCCACCCGAACCGGGCGCCGCCGCCACTCCGGCCGCGCCCTGAACCGCTTCAACAAAGAGCTTGTGAACGTTCGCAGAAAAGGAGACCGCAATGGCCATCAGAATCATCAGGCTGGGCACAGCCCGCAGCGCCAACGAGGGTTTGCGCATAGGCACAGTGCGCAGGCCGCCGCGCGGCGTGCCCAAGGCCGAGTTCGCCTCGCAGGATTGGTACGACGTCTGGTACCCCAACCTCGCGCCCAGCGTGGAAACCATGAAGCTGGGCCAGAGTGTGGAGTCCGACAAGGACTGGGCCGTCTTCAGCAAAAAATACCGCTCGGAAATGAACGAGGCCGACGCCGGCCGCAATCTCGACCTGCTCGCGGCGCTGTCGCACCAGGCGAACTTCGCAATGGGCTGCTACTGCGAGAACGAGGCGCGCTGCCACCGCTCGCTGCTGCGGGACCTGCTAAAAGAACGCGGCGCCAATATCGGTTAGCCCCACGGTTGCTCACTGCGTGTAGCGCCCTGCCCCCGAGGGGCCGCTGCGCCTGCGGTCTGGCAAAGCCAGTCCCGCGGCCCCGACTTGGCTTAAATCGCGCCTTTAGAGTTTTACGTATTCGTACTCGAGGGGGTTGGCATTGATGCCGCGGTCGGGCGGTGCAATCCAGGCGGCCATCTTGCCGGGTTCGGTAACACGGTTCATCAGGCTTTTCACAAAAGCCGTGTCGGCCGGTGTCGGTAGCCACTGGTCTTTCTTCGCCTCGAAATCGGCGGCGCTGATCGGGTTGCCCAGCGGGTCGGTGAAGTTGCCGGCCCAGGCGCCGACTTCGCGGCGAAAGCGTGTCGACGGCAAAGTCAGTTCAAAGTCCACGCCGGCGCGCTTGATGCCCATGTTCCAGCGCGTCACGCCGACATTGCAGTCCTTGACATATTCGAGGCGCGTGATTTCATTCATGCCGTTACGCGTCGAAATCGTCTCGTTCTTGAGACCGCCCTGCCCGTTCGGCACCACGATGCTCATCTCGGTTTCCAGCTCCACATGGTCTGCGAACTTGGCTTCGTCCGGCCGGCCCTTGATGCCGTTGCTGAAGTAGTTGGCGGCGTTCGAGGAGGCTTCCGAACCGAACAGGTCCAGCGACGAGGTGAACCAGAAGTTCATGAACTTCTGGATGGTGGGCAGGTCGATCACGCCGGCCTTGCGCAAGGTGACCACATCGTCGGTGTCCAGCTCCTTCATCACTTCCAGCGTGCGCTTGATGACGCGGCCCACGCCGGTTTCGCCCACAAACATGTGGTGGGCCTCTTCGGTCAGCATGAAGCGCGTGGTGCGGGCCAGCGGGTCAAAAGCGGATTCCGCGAATGACTTGAGCTGGAACTTGCCGTCGCGGTCGGTGAAGTAAGTGAACATGAAGAAGGACAGCCAGTTGTCCATGGGCTCGTTGAAGGTGCCCAGGATGCGCGGCTTGTCGGCATCACCGCTGTGGCGCATCAGGAGTTCTTCGGCTTCCTCGCGGCCGTCGCGGCCGAAGTGCGCGTGCAACAGGTAGACCATGGCCCAGAGGTGCCGGCCTTCCTCCACATTGACCTGGAACAGGTTGCGCAGGTCGTACAGAGAAGGRGCGGTGTGGCCCAGCAGGCGCTGCTGCTCGACGGAAGCCGGCTCGGTGTCGCCCTGGGTCACGATGAGGCGGCGGAAGGTGGAGCGGTATTCGCCGGGCACTTCCTGCCAGACTTCTTCACCCATGTGATCGCCAAAGCCGATCTTGCGGCCCTCTTCCTTGTCGGCCAGGAAGATACCCCAGCGGTAGTCCGGCATCGGCGTGTAGCCGTAGCTGGCCCAGCCCGAAGCGTCCACGCCGACGGCGGTGCGCAAATAGACTTCCTTGGCCTTGAAGTCGCTGGGTCCCATCTCGTCCCACCAGTTCAGGAAAGCCGGCTGCCAGTGCTCAAGTGCGCGCTGGAGCTGGCGGTTTTCGCCGAGATGGACGTTGTTGGGGATGAGGGCTTGGAGGTCTATGGTGCTCATGATGTTTCCTTAAATCCGTTTCCAATCGAACTTGGCCTTCTTGCCAGTCCCAAACAATTTCAGCGCACCGTCCTCACCCACCGCATTCGGACGAATGAAAATCCAGTTCTGCCAGGCCGACAGGCGGCCAAACACGCGCGTCTCCATGGTTTCCTTCCCGGGGAAGCGCAGCGAGGCTTCCATGCCGGTCATGGCGTCGGGCGAGAGCGAAGCGCGCTCTTCCAGCATGATGCGGATTTCGTCTTCCCAGTCGATGTCGTCGGGCGTCAAGGTGACGAGACCCAGCGCCAATGCCTGGTCGGCACGCAGCGGGCTGTCGCCGAGTTTTTGCAGCTGGGAAATCGTGGCGCTGTCTTCGCAGAAGCGCGTCTGCAGTCGCGTCAGGCCGTTGACGGCGGGAAACCAGCCGAAGTTGGCAGGGCTCAATTGCAGCGCGGGAGCGCTGTCGGGCGCATCGGGTAAATCGAGCATGTAAATGCGGTCGCAAGCCAGGGCCAATTCATAGAAGGTGCCGGCAAAACACGAGCCTGCGTCGACCAGCGCGATCAGCGAGCGGCTGGTGACATCCAGCCGCGCCAGCGTACGGCGCAACGCGCCCGTGGTTTCCTTCACCAGCCAGTGGTCCTTCAGTTTGGCCAACACCTCGTCCATGCGTATCACCTGGCCGGCGTCGCCCGTCGTCTTGATGACCCAGGTGCCGACTTCGAGTTCGTTGGTGCGCAGGTTCAGGATGGCGTCGTCAAGCTCGCGCTGCAGTTTCAGCGGGTACCAGTTGGCGCCGGCCGCTTCAATCGCCTCGGGTGTGGATTCGATGGCGCTTGCGGGCGCCTTCACCGTGACAGTGGCAATGCGCTTTTCGCGATCCACCTGCGCGTCGACCAGGCTGTAGTGGTAACCGGCGTCATCGATCAAGGCTTTGAGCGGCGTCAGTGCTATGCCCTTGGCGCCGGCGGCCCGTGTCGACTGCGCACGCAATGCTTCGATTTCGGTATTCAGCAAGTCGCCGAACTGCTGCGGCTTGGCATGGGCATCGATCAGTTTCCAGTCCTTGGCGCGGTCGGCGCGCACACCCTCGGAGGTCGTGCAGAAAATGTCGGCCAGGTCGCGGCGCACCTTGCGCTTGTCGGTCACGCGGGTCAGGCCGCCGGTGCCCGGCAGCACGCCCAGCAGGGGCACTTCGGGCAGGCTCACGGTGGAGGAGCGGTCGTCCACCATGATGATGCGGTCGCAGGCCAGGGCCAGCTCGTAGCCGCCGCCGGCGCAGGCGCCGGTCACCGAGGCAATCGCCTTCAAGCCGTCATGGCGGGAGGAGTCTTCCAGGCCGTTGCGGGTTTCGTTGGTGAACTTGCAGAAGTTGACCTTCCAGCCGTGCGTCGACAAACCCAGCATGTAGATGTTGGCGCCTGAGCACCAGATCTTTTCCTTGCCCGACTCGAACACCACCACCTTGACGGCGGGGTGCTCGAAGCGCACGCGGTTGATCGCGTCGTGCAGTTCGATGTCGACACCGAGGTCGTAGCTGTTGAGCTTGAGCTTGTAGCCCGGCTTGATGCCGCCGTCTTCATTGATGTCGAGCTTCAAGCGCGCAACGTCGCCCTCCACGCTCAGCGTCCAGTGCTGGTATTTGCTGGGGTGGGTGGAGAAACTCACGAGCTCGCGCTCCTGGCCTTCGATAACCTGTTTGAATAAAAGCGGTTCTGTCATGGCGTTCATGGGGTGTCTCCGGTTAGGTCCGTTCGGCTTGTTCGCGGACGGTTGTTTTGGGAACGGCGCGTTCCAGGTCTTTGAGGCTTTGTTTCAGTGTGCGCGCGGCGGTGTCGACCACGGCGTCGGCGCGGGCATAGAGGGCTTCGCGGCTGGAGAGGATGCGGCGGATGTCCTCCATCGCCTCGTCGGTCGCGCCGCGGGTCGTGTCAAAGGGCCGCATGTCGCCCTGGGCCACCACGCGGGCCATGTGTTCCTCGGGGCTGGCCTTGAGCCATACGCAATAAAAACGGCTTTGCAACAAGTCGAAGGTCTCGCGCTCGCTCACGATGCTGCCGCCGGTGGTCATGACCACGCCTTCCGGGTGGTCCTCGGCGATGCGGAACAGCGCGCGGCGCTCATAGCGGCGGTAGCCGGCCTGCCCGTGGAGCAACAGGATTTCGTTCATGCTGGTGCCCGCCTCGCGCTCGATCTCGCGGTCGAGTTCGATAAAAGGCACACCGCGCTCAGCCGCCAGCTGGCCGCCCAAGGTGGACTTGCCGGCGCCGCGCAGACCTATCAGCGCCACACGCTGCTCGCGGCCCAGCGCGTCGCTGAGGCCGAAAGTGCCGCCGAGCAGGCTGTAAGCCTGGTCCAGCTGGGCATCGTCCAGCCGCGTCAGCAGGCCCTGCACGCGGGCCAGCGCCGGACGCGGCGCGTCCTGCAGCAGTTCAAGGATGGAAATATTGAGCGCGCGGGCCGCGGCTTCCAGGGAATTGATGGACACATTACCCTTGCCGCTTTCCACGTCGGCCAGGAAACGCTCGCTCAGACCCGAATCCGAAGCCAGCTGCTTGCGCGTCATGCCGCGGCGGGCACGCCAGGCACGAACGCGGGCGCCCAGTTCGCTGAGCGTGGCTTTCGATTCCTGTTCAGACATGATTTCCAAGCGGCACCTGTGTCAAAAAACCTGTGAAAACCCTAGGGACGGGCTTTTGGTGGTTGCGATTTGAATAAATTGCAGTATACTTCAGGTCAAATCGATGTCAAGCAGTTTATTGCATCTTTATCTGGAGACCTTTGATGAAACTCAAAATCCTTGTAGGCACCATGACCAGCACCGCCGACTATGTGGCGCAAGCGATCCAGATGGACTGCGCCGACCTGGTCAGCGAGATTGAGGTTGAGCTGATGGATAACCTGGACATCAGCGTCTTTGATGCGGCCAAAGCCGAAGATGCACTTTATCTCATCTGCAGCTCAACCTATGGCTCGGGCGACGTGCCCGACAACGCACGCGCCCTTTATGAGTCGCTGGGCGCCAATCCCCAATTCCTCGGCCACGTGCGCTACGGCGTCATCGCGCTCGGCGACCGTACCTATATGCAGACTTTCTGCTTCGGCGGCAAGAAATTTGACGAGCGCCTGCAGGACTTGGGCGCACAGCGCATCGGCGAGATCTGGTGCCATGACGCAAGCAGCGGCACCATGCCGGAAACTGAAGGCACTGAGTGGTGCCGCCAATGGCTCACCGACGCCCTGCAAACATTGGGGGTCGGTTCCGCCACCGCCTGACGCACAAGAAGAAAAAATGCCCCCCGTAGCGCTTGATGAGCGTGCGCAAGCAGCTACCAAAACAAAAGACAAAAGAGATCTGGAGACAAGCATGCAAACAAGCAGTGCCGACCATTCGGCAAGCCCGCCCCGGATAACCATCCCGCGCGACTACAACGCGGCGCACGACCTGCTGGCGCGCAACGCCACGCGCCCCGGAAAAGTGGCCTTTATGGACGCGCTGAGCGGCGAGCAGCTCACTTACGGCGAACTCACCGAACAATCCCACCGATTTGCCAACGCCCTGCGCGCCCAGGGCTTCGCTCCCGAAAGCCGCGTGCTGCTGGCCATGTTGGACACACCGCAATGGCCGGTCGCCTTCCTGGGCTGCATACTCGCGGGCGTGCTGCCCGTGGCGGCCAACACCTTGCTGACCACGCAGGACTTCGAATTCATGCTGCGCGACTCGCGCGCCCAGGGCCTGGTCGTCTCGCACGCGCTGCTGCCGGCTTTTGAGCCGCTGCTGGGCAAGATCGACCAGCTCAAGACTGTGATCGTCGCAGGCGTGGAAGCGTCCGCAGGACACACCACCATGGCTGCCCTGCTGCGCGCATCGGCGGCCACCCCCAGCATTGCGGCCACCTGCGCCGACGACGCCTGCTTCTGGCTGTACTCCAGCGGCTCGACCGGCGCGCCCAAGGGTACGGTGCACCTGCACAGCCACCTGGTCCAGACGGCGGAGCTTTATGGCCGCGGTGTGCTGGGCATAGGCGAGTCCGACGTGGTGTATTCCGCCGCCAAACTGTTTTTCGCTTACGGCCTGGGCAACGCGCTGACCTTCCCGATGAGCGTGGGCGCCACCACGGTGCTGTTGCCCGCGCGGCCGGCGCCCGCCGATGTCTTCGCGCTGCTCAAAAAATACCAGCCGACTATTTTTTACGGCGTGCCCACGCTGTATGCCGCCCTGCTGGCCGACCCGGCACGGCCGGCGAAATCCGAGCTGAGCCTGCGCGTGTGCACCAGCGCCGGTGAGGCCCTTCCCGCCGAGATCGGCAAGAAGTGGACGGCGCAGTACGGCTGCGAAATCCTCGACGGCATAGGCTCCACCGAGATGCTGCACATCTTTTTGTCCAACCGTCCCGGCCAGGTGCGCTATGGCACGACCGGCCAGGCGGTGCCGGGCTATGCGCTGCGCATCATCGGCGACGACGGCCGCGAATGCGCCGACGGCGAGATCGGCGAACTGCAGATCAGCGGCCCCAGCGCCGCCATCATGTACTGGAACAACCGCGCCAAGACCAAAGCCACCTTCGCCGGCGAATGGACCAAAAGCGGCGACAAGTACACACGCGACGCCGACGGCTTCTACACCTACGGCGGTCGCAGCGACGACATGCTCAAGGTCGGCGGCATTTACGTTTCGCCTTTCGAGGTGGAGGCCTGCCTGATGACGCACGCGGCCGTGCTCGAGGTGGCGGTGATCGGTGTGGCCGATGCCGATGAGCTCGTCAAGCCCAAGGCCTATGTGGTGTTCAAGGCCGGCCAGAGCGCCACCATGGACGAACTCAAGGCCCATGTGAAGCAGCAGCTCGCGCCCTACAAGTACCCGCGCTGGATAGAGTTCGTCAACGAACTGCCGAAGACGGCCACCGGCAAGATCCAGCGCTTCAAGCTGCGCCAGCCACGCTGAAGCGCACCGTGCACAAACCCGCCGTGCCGCAAAAATACCGCAAAAAAAAGTTGCAGGCAGGCCGGATCGGGCACAGCTATTGCTTTAGATGTAAACAATTCAACCCTCAATCTCGGGTTTTACACTAGGGCCGCCCACACAACGCACGCTTACTATTCGTCTAACTGTTTTCAGTCTCAACCAGGAGCTATTCCATGACCTCACGCCGTCTCATACTGACCCGCAGCGCCGCCATGATAGGCGCCGCCTCCACCGGCCTTTTGCTCCCCGAAATCGTGCGTGCGCAGTCCGCCAAGGTGCGTGTGGGTTTCATGTTGCCCTATACCGGGACCTTCGCCCAGCTCGGCGTGGCCATTGAAAACGGCTTTCGCATGGCCATCAACGAGCAAGGCGGCAAGCTCGGCGGCCGCGAGATCGAATACTTCAAGGTCGACGACGAGTCCGAGCCCTCCAAAGGCATTGAAAACGCCAACAAGCTGGTGCAGCGCGACAAGGTCGACGTGCTGGTCGGCACCGTGCATTCGGGCGTGCAGATGGGCATCCAGAAAGTCGCGCGCGACAGCGGCGTGCTGAGCCTGATCCCCAATGCCGGCGTGCATGCCGCCACGCGCAGCCTGTGCGCGCCCAATGTGTTCCGCACGTCCTTCACCAACTCGCAGCCGACCCGCGCCCTGGGCAAGGCCATGGTGGACCGCGGCCACAAGAAGGCCGTCTGGATCACCTGGAAATACGCCGCGGGCGACGAGGCGTTTGAAGGCTTCAAGGAAAGTTACACCGCCGCGGGCGGCACCATCGTCAAGGAGCTGGGCCTGCCCTTCCCGCAGGTCGAGTTCCAGGCCTTGCTGACCGAGATCGCCGCGCTCAAGCCTGACGCCGTGGCCTGCTTCTTCGCCGGCGGCGGCGCCGCCAAGTTCATCCGTGACTATGCGGCCGCTGGCCTCAAGGAGAAAATCCCGCTGTACGGTTCCGGCTTCCTGACCGAAGGCGTGCTCGACGCCGCCGGCCCCGCGGCCAACGGCATCATCACGACCATGCACTACAGCGACTCGCTGCCGACCCAGCGCAACGGCCAGTTCCGCCTCAGCTACGCCAAGACATTCAAGATGCAGCCCGACGTTTACGCCGTGCAGGGCTACGACACCGGCCTGCTGCTGATCCAGGGCGCCAACGCCGTCAAAGGAGACCTGAGCAGCAAGCCGGCCCTCTACAAGGCCATGGAAGGCGCCGTCATCGACAGCCCGCGCGGCAAATGGACCATGAGCCCTTCACACAACCCGGTGCAGGACATGTACCTGCGCGTGGTCGAGAACAAGGAAAACAAGGTGATCGGCGTTGCAGCCAAGGCGCTTGCCGATTCCGGCGCCGGCTGCAAGATGGCCTGATCGCCTTAGTTTCAGCGCAATGGGAGGTCTTCAGGCCTCCCRTTTTTTTGAACCATGCTGGCACGGACCATGCTGACGGGTCCTTACCGGTGCTATCTTCAGGCTCATGACGCTCACCACCTACCTCCTCTACGTCGCAGCAGTTGCCCTGCTGATCCTCACGCCGGGCCCGACCATGCTGATGTGCATGACCAATGCACTCAACCACGGCCCGCGCAAGGCCATGACCTCGGTGGCCGGAAGCGTCGCCGCGGTGCTGTGCGTCATGTTGCTGTCGGCCATGGGACTGGGCGCGTTGCTGGCAGCGTCTGAAACCGCCTTCACCGTGGCAAAAGTCATTGGCGCGGCATATCTGATCTGGCTAGGCATCAAGACCTTCCGCAGCGAAGCGGCCGTCTTTGACCCCGCCGCCGGCGAAGCACCGGCCCAGCGCCGTTCGTTCTTCCTGCGCGGTTTTCTTGTCGGCGCCAGCAACCCCAAGGCCGTGCTGTTTTTCGCGGCCTTCTTCCCGCAGTTCCTGAACCCGGCCGCGCCCTTTGTGCCGCAGTTCGCCATCCTCGCCCTGACCTTCATGGCCTTCGAATTCACTGTGCTCACCTGCTGCGCGCTGGGTGTATCGCGCATCGCGCCGTTGCTACGCTCCAGCCGTGCCGTGCGCTGGTTTAACCGCGTCTCTGGAGGCCTGTTCACGCTCATGGGCAGCCTGCTTCTCTTTACACGTCGTCATACCTAATCGGATTTATGGATCTCGCCAACTTCCTTATCCAGCTGCTCAACAGCGTCCAGTACGGCCTGCTGCTGTTCATGCTGGCCGCCGGCCTGACGCTGATCTTCGGCATCATGGGTGTCGTCAACCTGGCCCATGGCAGCTTCTACATGCTGGGAGCCTACCTCGCCTGGTCCCTCAGCACGCTGACGGGCAGCCTGACGCTGGCCATCCTCGGCGGCGCGGTGCTGTCGGTCATCTTCGGCCTGGCGCTGGAATGGCTGCTGTTCCGCCATTTCTACAAACGCGACCATCTGGACCAGGTGCTGCTGACCTTCGGCCTGATCTACATCTTTGAAGAGCTGCGCTCCATCCTCTGGGGCGACGACGTGCACGGCGTCACGATTCCAGAGCTGCTGAGCGCCTCCGTTCCGCTCACCGACAACCTGTCCTACCCCGTCTACCGCCTCTTCATGTCGGGCGTCTGCATCGCGCTGGCGCTGGGCCTGTACTGGATGATTTCGCGCACACGCCTGGGCATGAAGATACGCGCCGGCGCCTTCAACCGCGACATGGCCGAATCGCTGGGCATCAACATCAAGCTGATCCATGCCGTGGTGTTCGCGCTGGGCGTGGGCCTGGCGGCAGTGGCCGGCATGATCGCCGCGCCGGTCGCCAGCGTCTACCCGAACATGGGTTCGCAAGTGCTCATCATGTGTTTTGTGGTGGTGGTGATTGGCGGCATAGGCTCGGTGCGCGGCGCGTTGATTTCCGCGCTGCTGGTCGGCCTGGTCGACACCTTCGGCAAGGTGCTGCTGCCTTCCATGGCCGGCATGCTGGTCTATATGTTGATGGCTGCTGTCCTTTTGTGGAAGCCAGAAGGACTCTTTAAACAATGAGCACGGCAAAAGCAAACCTCGAAATCCTGCCGCGTGGCGTGCAGGTGGCGTTGGGGCTGGGGCTGATCGCGCTGGTCGCCTTCCCCTTCGTCGGTACCGACTTCTACACGCAGATGGTCACGCGCATGATGATCATGGCGATCTTCGCGATGAGCCTGGACCTGCTGCAGGGTGTGAGCGGCCTGGTGTCGCTGGGCCACGCGGCCTACTTCGGCCTGGCCGGCTATGCGCTGGCTTTCCTGACGCCCGCGGGTGAACCCGTGAGCCTATGGTGGACGCTGCCGGTGGCCGTGCTGGCCTCCGGCCTGGCGGCGCTCATCATCGGCTTCTTTGTGGTGCGCACCCACGGCATCTACTTCATCATGGTCACCATGGCGTTTGCGCAGATGGTGTTCTACCTCTTCTTCGACAACAAGGCCCTGGGCGGCTCCGACGGGCTCTACGTCAACTTCAAGCCCAGCGCCGCCGTCTTCGGCTGGGTGCCCTTCGACCTGGACAGCAAGCTCACGCTCTACTACTTCACGCTAGGCGCGATGCTGGGGGTCTACGCCTTCTTGCGCCGCCTGCTCTGGAGCCCCTTCGGCCGCACGCTGGCCGGTATACGCGTCAACGAACACCGCATGCGCGCCATGGGCTTCGGCACCTTCGGCTACAAGCTCTCGGCCTTCACCCTGGCCGGCGCGCTCGCGGGCCTGGCCGGCTACCTGTGGGGCACGCAGACCGGCTACATCAACCCCGAGCTCATGGGCTTTCACATGAGCGCGCACGCCATCATGATGGTCATCCTGGGCGGCATGGGCAATTTCGCGGGGGCCATCGTCGGCGCCTTCGCGTTTGAATATCTGCTGCACGTCTTCAAGGACCTGCCGCAGATCGGCAGCGTCAACCTCGGCAAACACTGGCAGCTGTGGATGGGCCTCTTCATCGTGCTGCTGGTGGTTTTCGCGCCGCGCGGCATCCTGGGCCTGGTTGAAAAATTCACCCAGCGCAAAGCCAAGGCGGAGGCCGGCCATGAGTGAAGTCCTGCTCAGTGCAAAAAACCTCACCAAGCGCTTCGGTGGGCTGGCTGCKGTCAACGATGTGTCGGTCGACCTCTGGCGCAACCACATCCACGCGGTCATAGGCCCCAACGGCGCCGGCAAGTCCACGCTGACCAACCTGCTCTCGGGCGACCTGCCGCCGACGTCGGGCACGGTGACGCTGGGCGGCCACGACGTGACCGGCTGGACGCCCGAGAAAATCTCGGGCAAGGGCCTGGGCCGCAGCTACCAGAAGACCAATATCTTTTTGCCTTTCAGCGTCTGGGAAAACGTCAGGCTGGCCTCGCAGTCGCGCGCACCGCACGCCGCCCACTGGCTCAAGCGCGCCACCGACTTCGCGGCGGTCAATACCCGTGCCGAACAAGCGCTGGAACTGGCCGGCCTGCAAAACCGAAAGCACAGCATCGCCGGCACCATCAGCCACGGCGAGCAGCGCCAGCTTGAAATCGCCATGACACTGGCCACCGAACCGCAGGTGCTGCTGCTCGATGAACCGCTGGCCGGCATGGGCGTGGCCGAGGCCGAGCGAATGGTCGCCCTGCTGCTGGCCATCAAGAAGGACCACGGCATCCTGCTGGTCGAGCACGACATGGACGCGGTGTTCACGCTGGCCGACAAGCTCACCGTGATGGTCAACGGCCAGGTGATCGCCAGCGGAACGCCCGCGCAGATACGCGCAGATGCCCGCGTGCAGGCGGCCTACCTCGGAGAGGAACACTGATGAACGCCCCCGAGAAACAGATCGACATCCTGATCGGCGCCCAGGACATCAACACTTACTACGGCGCAAGCCACGTGCTGCGCGGCATTGACTTTCACGTCGCGCGCGGCGAAACGATTGGCCTCWTGGGCCGCAACGGCATGGGCAAGAGCACCTTGCTTAAAAGCATCATGGGCCTGGTCAAACCGCGCTCGGGCTCGGTCGCGATCAACGGCAGGCCCATGACGGGCGCCCCGCCCTACGAAATCGCCCGCCTGGGCATCGCCTACGTGCCCGAGGGCCGCGGCATCTTCGGCAACCTCAGCGTGACCGAGAACCTCAAGATGGCGGCACGCGCCGGCACCCGGGGCCAGCGCGACTGGACCTACGAACGCGTGCTCGAGACCTTCCCGCGTTTGAAAGAACGCTTGAACCACGGCGGCCAGCAGCTCTCAGGCGGCGAACAGCAGATGCTGACCATAGGCCGCGCGCTCATGACCAACCCGGACGTGCTGATCCTCGACGAGGCCACCGAAGGCCTGGCGCCGCTGATCGCGCGCGACATCTGGCGCATCTGCGGCCTGATCCGCGAAACCGGCATCAGCAGCGTGATCGTCGACAAGAACTGGAAGCACGTTACCCAGATCACCGACCGCAACGTGATCCTGGTCAAGGGCCAGGTCGTGTTTGAAGGCAGTTCCCCCGAACTGCATGCCAAGCCTGAGTTGCTGGCGCAATACCTGGGCGTATGAGCCGGGAGTTGCCAGGAAGCGGCAACCATGAAGATATCACCGGCCACCTCGACACTGAGCCTCACCGTGCTGGCCATGCTCGCCTTTGCGGGCAACTCGCTCCTGTGCCGCCTCGCACTGCGCAGCACGCCGATTGACGCGGCCAGCTTCACGGCCCTTCGCATCGCTTCGGGTGCGCTGGTGCTCTGGCTTTTCGTGTGTCGGCGTGGTGTCACGGCGACCGGCAACTGGCCGTCTGCCGGGGCGCTGTTCGTATACGCCGCCGCATTCTCGCTGGCTTACGTAAGCCTGCCGGCGGCCACGGGTGCCCTGCTGCTGTTCGGCGCAGTACAGCTCACGATGCTGGGCACCGGGCTGGCCCGCGGCGAACGGCTGGGCGCAAGGCAAAGCGCCGGCCTGGCAATTGCCGTTGTGGGCCTCATCGCCCTGTTGCTGCCGGGCGCCGCCACCCCAAGCTTGCCGTCGGCCATGTTGATGTTGCTGGCCGGCATCGCCTGGGCGGTGTATTCGCTGCGCGGAAAAAACGCCGGTGACCCGACGCGGGCCACCGCCGGAAACTTCTTGCGCGCCACGCCGCCAGCACTGTTGTTGGCCGGCTTGATGTTCCCGCAGCTGGTCTGGGATATGCGCGGGGCGGCATATGCCGTGACCTCCGGCGCGCTCACTTCCGGTGTGGGTTACATCGTCTGGTACGCGGCGGTGAAGCGGCTTCCCGCCACTACGGCGGCCTCGGTACAACTGTCAGTGCCGGCCATCACCGCGCTGGGCGGTATCGCCTTTCTGGGGGAGCCGCTGGGCTGGGCGCTCGCCGTCTGCTGCGCGGCCATTCTGGGCGGCGTCGCGCTGGCCGTGCGCCCTTCGCCGCCCAAAAGCTAAAGCAAGGCACGCAATTCCCGCGCCGCATCAGGCGGGGCTGGTACACAACTTGCTCCGATTTTTCCGTCCGGTCCGGGGCACGCACCAGTGCGCCGACGACAGGCATGAAATCCCATCCCCCTCTGAAAGCAAGCCATGCCTTCTACCCCTGCTATCGGTCGATCTTTCCTGGCGGCCCTCTGCGCCGCGTCCAGCCTGTTCGCCACACTGTCCTCGGCACAGGACGTCTACCCCAACCGGCCGGTCAAGGTCATCGTCGCGCTGCCGGCGGGCGGCAGCGTGGACATGGTGGCGCGGCAGATCAGCCAGCAGCTGACGTCCGACCTGGGCCAGCCTTTTGTAGTGGACAACCGGGCAGGCGGATCGGGCCAGATCGGCGTACCGGTGGTCGCCAAGGCGCCACCGGACGGCTACACCCTCATGGTGTCTCCCGCGTCCTTCCTGACCACGAACAAGAGCATCTTCAAGACACTGCCCTACAACCCTGAAACCGACTTTGWGCCCGTGACCAAGCTGGTCAACCAGGCCATGGTACTGGTGGTGCGCGACAAGGCGAAATACGCCACCCCGGCCGACGTGCTGGCGGCGGCCAAAGCCAACCCCGGCAAGCTGACCTACGCCTCCTCTGGCGACGGCAGCCCGCAGCATCTGGCCGGCCTGATGTTTGAAAGCCGGACCGGCGTGAAACTGCTGCACATCCCGTACAAGGGCGGCGCACCGGCGATTACCGACCTCATAGGCGGCGTGGTGGACATGGCCTTCGCCCCGCTGCCGGAGGCGCTGCCGCACATCAAGTCCGGCAAGCTGCATCCGGTGGGCGTGCTCAGTGAGAAGCGCGCCATTTCGGCGCCGGAGATTCCGACGCTGAAAGAAGGCGGCGTGAACAACGTGGTGCTGTCCGCCTGGATCGCCCTGCTGGCACCCGCCAAAACGCCCCAGCCCATCCTGGACAGCCTCGGCAAGTCCGTGAAGGCCATGCTTCGCGGCGATGCCAAAAGCAAGCTCATTGAAATAGGCATGGAGCCGGCGGTCGATGAAGCCAAACCCTTGATGCAGGTGATTTCGGAAGAGATCCGGATTCATGCTGAGCTCGTGAAAGCGGCCGGGCTGGTGCCGCAGTAAGGCTGGGCTAAAGCAGGGAGCGCAATTCCCGCGCAGCATCCAGCAGCAAAGGCAGCAGCTCGCGCTGCAGCACCTCCACGCGCAGCCGCTGCGGCGAGGACACCACGTTAAGTGCGGCCACCGTGCGGCCCTGCATGTCGCGCAGCGGCACGGCCAGCGCGTGCACACCCAGCTCATGCTCCTCGCTGGCCAGGCAAAAATCATCCAGCCTCACCTGCTCGACCAGGGCCTTGAGCTTGCGCGGGTCGGTGGTCGTGTGCAAGGTCAGCCGCGCCAGGTTGCCGGTTTCGGTTTTTGCCTTGAGCCAGGCGCTGAATTCGCTCTTGGTCTTGGCGGCCAGCAGGATGCGGCCGGTGGAAGTGGCATGCGCCGGCAGGCGCGCGCCCAGGTGCAGGCCGTAAGCCAGCACGCGGGCCGGCGCTGCCTTTGGGTCGCCTGAGGACTTCCATTCAAAGCCGCTGCGCCCGATGATGACGATCTCGTCGCCGTCCAGCACCGCGACCGAAAACGACTCCTGCGCCTGCGCGGCCAGCCGGTTCAGCGCCGGCTGGATGGCGCGCGGCAGGCGTGCCGTCGCAAGGTAGCTGCCGGAAAAACGCAGCACCTTGGGCGCCAGCCAGAAATAGCTGCCATCGGTTTCCAGGTAGCCCAGGTGCGTGAGCGTGAGCAGGTGGCGGCGCGCCGCGGCGCGTGTGATGCCGGCGCGCTCGGCCGCCAGCGTGGCATTGAGGCGCTGGCGCTGTGTGTCGAAGCTCTCCAGCACCGCCATGCCCTTGGCCATGCCTTCAATCATGTCGGCTTTGGCAATCGCAAAGGTGCCGGGTTTTGAAGCGGTTCGGGACGTGACCATTGCGCGATCATCGCACAAACAGGCCAAACATCGTGCAAAGCCGCTTGCCGCCACTGGCGATCAGAAGCCTCGCGCCCTACCCTTGAGGCCAACAGGATTTACGGGAGACAGACATGCGTGTACAAGTTGCCATCGTGGGCGGCGGCCCCGCCGGGCATTTGCTCGGCCAGCTGCTTTACAAGGCCGGCATCAGCGCCATCGTGATCGAGCAGCGCAGCCAGGACTATGTACTGGGCCGCATACGCGCAGGCGTGCTCGAGCAAGGCACGACCGACCTGCTCGATGAAGCCGGTGTGGGTAGCCGCATGCATGCCGAGGGCCTGGTGCACGGCGGCATTTCGCTGAGCTTCGGCGGCGACCACCACCGCATCGACCTGCAGCAGCTCACCGGCGGCAAAAGCGTCATGGTCTACGGCCAGACCGAGGTGACGCGCGACCTCATGAACGCGCGCGCCGCGGCGGGCCTGGCCACCGCCTATGAAGCCGAAAACGTCAGCCTGCATGACTTCGACGGCACACGGCCCAAGGTGCGCTATGTGCAGCACGGCGTGGCGCACGAGGTCGAATGCGACTTCATCGCCGGCTGCGACGGCTTCCACGGCGTGAGCCGCGCCAGCGTGCCGCCCGGCGCGATGCAGACCTTTGAGCGCGTCTACCCCTTCGGCTGGCTGGGTGTGCTGTCGGAGACGCCGCCCGTGGCCGACGAGCTGGTCTACAGCAACCATGCGCGCGGCTTCGCCCTGTGCAGCATGCGCAGCCACACGCGTAGCCGCTACTACGTGCAGTGCGCGCTGGATGACAAGGCCGAGCGCTGGAGCGACGACGCCTTCTGGGACGAACTGCGCCGCCGCCTGGCGCCCGAGCTCGCCGAAAGCCTGGTGACGGGCCCGTCGATTGAAAAAAGCATCGCCCCGCTGCGCAGCTTTGTGGCCGAGCCCATGCGCTTCGGCCGGCTGTTCCTGGCCGGCGACGCCGCCCACATCGTGCCGCCCACAGGCGCCAAGGGCTTGAACCTGGCGGCCAGCGACGTGCGCTACCTGGCCCGCGCGCTGGCCGGTTTTTACGCCGGCGACGAGACCGGCATCGACCGCTATTCAGAGACCTGCTTGCACCGCGTCTGGAAGGCCGTGCGCTTTTCCTGGTGGTTCACCTCGCTGATGCACCAGTTCCCCGATGGCGGGGAGTTCGGCCACAAGCTGCAGCAGGCGGAGCTGGACTACCTGATCCATTCGCCGGCGGCCTCAACGGCCCTGGCCGAAAACTATGTGGGCCTGCCGCTTTAAGCTGCTTGTTTGAGGCGTACCGTCAGGCTGTTCCCGCCGCACCAATGGCCTGCCGGGCCCACACCAGCAACTGCGCCGGGTCATCGAGCAATTCGGCGGGCGCAGCGTAGTACTTGCGCACCTGCACCACACCGTTTTTGGTGGAATAGCTGAAGGGCTTGGAACCCTTCTTCTCGTAGGCCGGCCGCGAACCGTCGTCCACCCGGAAGTACAAGGTATTGCCCATGACCATGGCGAACTGGCTTCCGCCATGCTTCATCGCGTGGCCGCCAAAGAACTTGCCATCGCGGATGTCTCCCAATGGGGCCAGCAGTTCACGCACGTGAGCGACGAATTCGGCATTTGCGCTCACGCTGTCTGCTCCGCGCTTGGCCGGCCAAAGGTGACGGCCTGCTTGACCTCTGGCGGCGCCGCAGCGGCCAACTGCCAGTCCGGCCGCACGCCCAGGGCGTCGTTGACGGTGGAAAACGCCAGCCGGAATGCCGCAAAAGCCGTGGCTTCAAAAATTTCCCGCTCGGAGAAACCCGCCGCGCGGAGTGCTTCCACATCTCCCGGCGTGGTGGCGTTCGGGTTTTGCGCCACCTTGCGCGCCCATGCCGACAAGGCTTGGTCACGCAGCGTCAGCGCATCATTCTCAAGGTCCTGCAAAACAGCCGCGGCGGCCGAAGCACCGCTTGCCGCGGCAAGCTTCTTTCCCCAGGCCAACGCGCAATAGGAGTCGCCAAGGCTTGCGGCGGTGGCGCAGACAATCACCGCCAGTTCACGGTCCGACAGGGAGGATTGCGTCGTCAGCAATCCCCGCAAGGCGGAGAAGGCCTCACAGACTTCGGGCCGCCAGGCCCACAGGCGGCTGAGGTTCATCACAAAGCCTTGCTGCTCCAGGTCACTCTTGTACAGGCGCGAACTCGCCTCACTCTCGGCGGGAACTTGCAAAAACATGGTGGGGGTCCTTTTGGCAATGGGATGGATCAGGCAGGCATCGGCTGACGACGCGGCTGCCTTCGAGCGTCGGCCGAGTCTACGCCGCGCCCATGCAATGCGCCTCCTGCATCTAAAGGAGGCCGGGCCGCGCACGTACCCGGAAACGCCGCGCGTCAGCCCTGGCCAGCTGTCCCGAAAAACCGCAGAATTTCAGCATTGACCCGATCGGCGCGCACCACGCTCAGGTCATGGCCGGCATCCGCCAGCAGCAGCGTCTGAATCTGCGGCGCCACGCTGCCAAGCCGTTCACAGGCTTTCAGGGGCGGATAGATTTTCTCGTTCACGCCAACCATAAAAAGTGCGGGCACCTTGATGGCCGCCAGTTCGGCGTCGCTGAAAACATTCGCCGGCACCAACCGCCGCGACTTGAAGGACCGCAAAGCCAGCAAGGCTTCGTTCGCGACCTCGTCAAAAGTGGACCCAGGCGGGCCCCCTTGCGCCGCAAGGTCGGGCAACAACCAGCGCATAAAATTTCGCGTAAACCAGGGGTGCGGCAACAGGCACGACACGGCCAGGGCAATCCACCCGGCCGCGAGCGGCAGCACAGTGCAAACAGGCGCCAGCAAAACCACTCCGGCTAGGCGCCGCGGTGCATGCAGCGCATAACGGGCGGCCAGCCAGCCGCCGTAAGACAGGCCGACAAGGCGCACCCCGTTTGACAGTCCCAGGCTGTCGAACAATCCATCCAGCCAGGCGAGATGATCCGCGGCACTGCGCAAGGGCCGGTGATAGACGCTGCGCCCGAAATCAAAGATGTGGTCGACGGCGTAGACCCGGTAGTGCGCGGAAAGCGCCTGGATGTTGGGCATCCAGGTGAGCGAATTGCTGCTGATGCCGTGCAGCAAAACCAGCGGCGGTGCATCGGCAGGCCCACTGATGCGGACCAGGGTGTCGCCGAAATCGCCGGCGATCATTTGCGTCACTGAGGGCGCGGGCCAGTGGCGGGCGCGTGCATCGTAGAAAGCCAGGTAACGTTTCCGTGCTTTTTCAGACTTGAACGGATGCGAACCGGTAGCCGAAGGCCAAGGCGCGCCGGAGGCTGCCGCGCCTTCTTCCATTGCGGCTGTCCCACTCTTTTGCGCGGACTCAGCTTTCATCTGGTTCAAGTCGAGGTCGGGCGGGTCGGCAGGCTCGGCCATCTCGTACTGGGCCGGAAGCAGGGGCTTGGGCCGCAGGTCTACCGCGGGGGAAAACATCGAGAACATGACGACCAGCACAGCCGCCAGGGACCGATGTCGGTCCACCCAGCGCGGCGGCGCAGGTTCGGTTGTCGTCTCGGGCGTTTCCGGCGGCATCTTGGAGGTTTGTTATTGCGAGGTCCGCCTGCCGCCCACGATGCATTGCGGGTCGTTGAAAGTGGCCGGGTTGTTGCGGTCGCAGGGGATGCTGCAATTGCTGGATCCACGGCAGGCCGACTTGACGGACTCCTTCGCGGTCTGCTCCCAATTGACGGCGGCGCAGGCGCTCAGCAAAGTGACAAGGACCGCGGCAATAGCAAGACGTTTCATGGAAAGGCTCCTGAACAGGGAATCAAGTGGTGTCGTCCGGCCGGGAAACAAGCAGGTCCCCCGGCTGGCAATCGAGAAATTCGCAAATGCGCATCAGCGTGTCAAAACGCACGCCCTTGACCTTGCCCTGCTTGAGCAGGGAGAGGTTGGCTTCGGTGATGCCGACGTAGGCGGCCAGGTCCTTGGACCTGGCCTTGCGTTCGGAGAGCATCACATCGAGTTTGACGACGATGGGCACGCGCGGAAAACGAAAAAAGTTAAACGAACTGCGCGTTCTCTTCGGCCAGCGCGACGGCGCGCGCCATCACGGCGGCGATCTGCCACACCATGCCGGCGAACAACAGGGTCAGCAGCTCGTTGCTGCCCAGGCCCAGCGACAGCGCGCGCTGCCCGGCCGGCGCACCCAGGGTCAGCACCACCGTGACCAGCGTGGATGCCAGCACACCCGTGACCACCGACGCAAAAATACCGGCGGCAAAACCGCGCAGGTATTTGACGGTGCGCAGGCTGAAATACTCCGCCTGCGAAAACCCCGAAAAGCAGCGCATCGCGCACACCAGGCCGTAGGACGCGCAGCACACCGGCAAGACGCCCAGCAGCGCGGCCAGGCATTTTTGCCCCAGCGTGATGTCCATGGCGGCGGCCTGTGCGGCCTGCAGCGAAAGGCCCGCGCGCAGCAGCAGGCTGTCCACCGGGGTGCTGAGCAGGTGGTAGGCCACCGCCAGCGGCAGCGCCACCGCGAGCAAGGCGCAGGCCCAGGCCAGCACGCTGCTGATGCCCTGCACAWCAGGCTCGGAAGGGGCCAGGGGAGTTGCTGTGTGTTTCAAGGGAGCACCTCTTGTCTTGTGAAGAGGGCTTCAGTGTCGCAGAATAATTACCGTAAAACAATAATTAATATCTTTAAAACAGAAATTCTTTCGATAATTTTGGGCGCTTTAGCGACAACCCGCGCTACCGCGGGCAAAGGTTTGGGGTAAATTGCCTGCACGCCTGCGAGCCGGGCCGGCCTTCCCTTCACGCTTCCCACCCCTTCAATGCCCACTTCCAAATCCCCCGCCGCCCGGAAAACGCCCTCTTCGCCCGCCCCCATCCAGCCGCTCAAAGGCGTACGTGTCGTAAGCCTGGCACTCAACCTGCCCGGCCCTGCGGCGCTGATGCGCTGCCGGCAGATGGGTGCGAGTTGCGTGAAACTTGAGCCGCCCCCGCCCGCCGGTGCTCCGGCTGGTGCCTCGGGCGACCCGATGAAGCTCTACAACCCCAAGGCCTACGCGGCGCTGCATGCCGGCGTGCGCACCGCCACCGCCGACCTCAAGACCGAACGCGGCCAGGCCTTGCTGCACCGCGAACTCGCAAAGGCCGACGTGCTGCTCACCTCGTTCAGGCCCTCAGCCCTGGTCAAACTCGGGCTGACCTGGAAGGCGCTGCACAAGCAACACCCGCAGCTCAGCCAGGTCGCCATCGTCGGCAGCCCGGGTGAGCGCGCCGAAGAACCCGGCCACGACCTCACCTACCTGGCCGAGAACGACCTGGTCACCGCGCTGGACTTGCCTGCCACGCTGTACGCCGACATGGGCGGCTCGCTGATGGCCAGCGAAGCCGTGCTGCAAGCCGTGATGCACCAGCGAAGCAAGGGCAAAGGCGCGTACCTTGAAGTCGCCCTCTCCGCCGCGGCCGGCTACTTGGCCCTGCCGCGCAGCTGGGGCCTGACGCAAGCCGGCGCAGCCGTGGGCGGCGGCCATGCGGGTTACCGCCTCTACGCCTGCAAGGACGGCCGCGTCGCGCTGGCGGCGCTGGAGCCGCACTTCGCGGCCAGCCTGTGCACCGTCGCCGGCGTCCAGGCCTCGGGCATGAAGGCGATGTTCGCACCGGCCACGCATGCGGCGATTGAAACCTGGCTCAAAGGCAAGACACGCAAGGAGCTGGACGCGCTGGCCGTGGAAAAGGACATCCCGCTGCATACGCTGGCGGCCTGAGCGTCCCTGCGCGAACTCACGAAGCCCGCCGCGCCAGCACCACCATCGCCGCTCCCAGCAGCAAGGCGCCCACGCCCTGCTGCGCGCTCAGCGGTTCGGCAAACAGCCAGGCCGCCGCGACGGCGGCCACCAGCGGCTCCACCAGCGTACCTATCACCGTCGCGGTCGGCGACAGGCGCCGCGCGCCCCAGGCGAAGGCCAGGTAGGCGATCGAGGTGGTGAAGATGCCGGTGTAAGCCACCTGCAGCCAGGCGGTGGTGTGCTGCGGCCAGGTCACACCTTGTGAGATGGCCAGGGCCAGCATCAACAAGGCGGCCGCGCTCATGCTCCACGCCGAGGCCGTGACCGCGGGAATGTGCGAGGGCATGCGCGCATTGCCCAGCACCACCAGCGAATACAGTGCGGCCGAAGCCAGCGACCAAGCCAGGCCGGCCGCGTAATGCGCCGGCAGGCTCAAGCCCTCGCCGGGCATGGCGATCAGGCCCACACCCAGCAAGGCCAGGCCCAAAGCCAGCAGCAACCGGCCGCTGGCGCGCTCATAGCCGCGCAGCACCGATAGCAGCGCGACGATCACCGGCGCGCAGCAGATCGAGATCACCGTCGGCAGCGCCGCGCCTATGTAGCCCATGGCGATGAACCAGCTCGTGACGTTGAGCGCCATGGCCAGGCCGGTGCCCACAACCAGCGCCTGGCCGCGGCGCGGCAGTTGCCGCCAATGGGCGGTATGTGGCGCAAGCGGCAACTGCCGCCAGTGCCACCACCACAGGAGCGGCAGGCCCAGCGCGAAGCGCGCCAGGGACAGGCTGTAGGGCGCCATGCCCCCGGCCATCACAGACTGGGCAACCAGGGCACCCACGCCCCACAAGACGCCCGCAAGCAAGACACCGCCCCAGGCCAGGGTGGCCGATGTTTGGGTTTTCATGAAAATTCTCCGTCCGTGCGCCTGCCGCAGGCGGGGTCGCCGCGAAAAAAGCAGGCAGGCGCGTCAACTCAAGGCCGCGCGCCGTTCCGTTGGAACTGGCACGGCCAAAGGGCGCAGCCCGGCGTCAAGCCGGGTGCATCACAGGCTGACGGAGGGGGGAGAAAGCTGGAGTTGCATGGGCGAGATGATAACGAAAAGGTGACGAACAGGCCCGCATCGCCTGGGCTAAGATCATTCGCATGATGAGAAGCCTCGCTCCGCAACACCTCACCCTAGCCTCCTGCATTGCGGCCACGGTAGTTGCATCAACGCTTACTCTGGCCGCTTGCAGTCCGCGCCCGCCGCCGCCGCTTGCCGCGGGCCAGACCTGGATGATCGAAACGCACCGGGGCGATGGCGCGATTTCCGTGACCACCCTGGCCATCGAAGCCTCAACACCTGTTGGGCCCGTGGCGTTTGTGCTGGTCAACAACATGATCGTCACCATGCCGGACAAGACGAAGCGCAACAAGCTGGGTCCCATCGCCATCACCTTGCCGGCGCTGCAGGCAAGCCTGAAAAACTACGAATTCAAGCAAGGCATGAACATCGGAGTCGAAGGATATGCGGCGCGCTGGAAACAGCTTGCCTCACAAGGCCGCGCAGCCGAATTCACCTACAACGTCCCCGTGGCAAAAGCGCTCGATGAATTCGAGCGCGGAAGCATCAAGCCCTGGTCGCTTGCCGACTAAAAAACAGCTGCTCAAGGAACGGCGGTCGATACAAACCCCCTTGGTGCCGGCCGCTCAAACACCTGCCTGACAAAGGCATACAGGGCCCACAGCAACAGCAAAGGAATCACCAGGGTCTGCAGCACAAAGATCACGATGAGCTTGATGATGTGCTCGGTGGCCTGCTCTGCCGCGCGCTTGAGATTCTCGAAATGCCGGCCCACGTCGCCGTTTTTCGCCAGCCAGTCTTTCATGCTGTCGACCAGGCCGCGGTTATCGGGTGCGGCCGCGGCAGCGGGGTTGAGCTGAACGGCTTGGCCCGTCGCGCCGTCTATCAACTGCTGGCTGGCCGCGTAGTCGGCCGCCAGGAATTTTTGCCACAGCAGGTCGCTGCCCAGCGTCACCACCGGCACGGCAAAGCGCAGCATCAGCAAAATCACCAGCAGCCTGGACAGCCAGGGCGGCGCCCGCGACCTGCGCAGCTGGAACCACCACCAGCCCAGCGCCGCGGCGCTCAAGGCCAGCGACACCGGCCAGTAGCTGCCTATGCTGATCAGCGCCTTCTGGATGCCGAAGGCAACGCTGGCCGCCAGCATCAAGTGCGAGAACTGCTCCACCAGGTCGTTCACCGGATCCAGGATTTGCCCAGGCGTGAAGGTCACGCCCACACCGAAAGGCTGCACCGAGGCCTCAGTGCCCTGCGCGACAGAGATCACGGCATTGAGCAGGCGCGCCGTCGCGAAACTGACCAGCGCGCGCTTGAGGCCGGCATCGACCTGCCGCATGGCCGGCGCGTCCAGGGGCGCCAGCCAGGCGCAGGCCATGACAGCGGCCATGGTGAAAGCCAAGAGGGCTCTGAGTGCGATGTGCATGGGTCTCTCCGTGTGATGGATAGCAGCGGTGCCACGCCGAAAGCTGCTGGGCGTCAGTCCATCTTGCCAGAAAGAGCTGGCCGCAACTCGCCTGTCTCTGACAACCAGGCGGCCTGAGCGCAGTACCCAGTACCCGTCATAGAGCCCCCGTCGGACGTCACAGCTCCGCAAAGATGCAGGGCCCGGCCAGCTCTATCAAGGCTTTGCCGGCTTTGGCGCCACCCTGGCGCCTGGCGCGCCTGTCAGCACCAGGCGAGCCTGCTCAAGCATCGCCTTGTGCTTCGCCGCATCGATGAAAGCAGTTTCGTCGCCGGTGGTCCAGCCCCTGAACGTCGCCTCCAGGAACGCGCGGCGGCTCTGCAGGTACTGCTTCATCGAAGCCAGCATCGCTGCGTCCGGCATCGCCGGGTTGATGGTGAACACGCTCCAGCGCTGTTCAAGCGCCCGCCATGCGGGGATGAGCTCCGCCTGCATCTCCGGCACCAGGTCCTTGGGCGGGATATCCCCATCGAGCGCCCTGTTCATAAATGTTTCGAACCGCGCATTGAGCGGATTGATCTGCGATTCATACTCCCGCGCGGCCTGCTGCAACGCCACGACTTCCGACCAGTAGTACGGCGGCTTGGGCRCATAAAGCGTCCCGGTGGCGATGACGGCTGCCGCGGCCACGGATACCGCGACGGCCGCAAACCGGTTGCCGCGTCCCGCGCTCGCCTGGGCCGCTTTCGGCTGAAGCAGTATGCCCATGACAGCGCCGCAGGACAGCCCGCACAGCAGCGAGCCGAAATCCGCCGAGCCCTTGGCGACGGCAAAACCCAGAAGGCCGAGCAGCGGGACCAGGGCCAGCCCGCTGAGTATGGACAGGTCGCGCCTGCCGGGCGCACCTTCGGTCCCCCGCAACATGGCAATGAGCAGGCACAGCCCCAGGCCCAGCGCCGGCCCGCCGGCGCCCACACTCACCGTCGCAAAATCGCGGAAATAAAGTGTCGCCACGCTGCACAGCGCCGACACCAGCACAAACGACAACAACAGGCTCAGCGTGCCATAGGTGCGCTCGAAGGCCCCCGAGACCACCCAGAAAAAGGGAATAAAGGCCGCGGCGCCGATCACGGACCCCAGTTGCAGCTTGGATGCGACCAGCCGCCACGCGTTACCGCTCTGCAGAGTGGTCGTGGCGGAGTTGCCGCCCCATTTCAGCAGGGCGTCATTGGGGGCAAACCAGGCGTTGGAACTGTAGAGCGCCGTCGCGGTCAGGCCCAGCATCGCCAGCAGGATCAGCAGGGTGCACCATGCCCATGCGCGCTTGCGGGTGATCCCGGCATCGAGGGCTGCCGGCCGCGTGTCCGGGCGGGTGTCGTCAAAAGGCTGCGCCATTTCAGCCTCCCTTCTTCAGTGAGTCGATTTTCCGCTGGACGGCGTCGACAAGCTTGGGCCGGCTGCTTTGCCGGGCCAGCAGCAGCGCGCGCTGCAACGCGGCTTGCGCGCCCTGCGCGTCGCCCATTCTTGCCAGTATGTCGGCATGTTCTTGCTCTGCGCTGGCCTCTTCCGCCGATATGCCGGCCTTGCCGTAGCCGTCAATCGCACGCCGTACGGCGACCAGCGCTTCGGGCAGATTACCGGCATAGCGCTGGGCACCCGCGATCATCAAATCCGCCATGGCCATCTTGTCCTGACGGTTGATCTGCGCAAACGCATCGCGGCTTTTCTGGACCATCTCAAGGCCTTTGGGAACATCGCCGGCAGCGCCGTGGATACGCCCCAGTTCGAACAAGCCTTGCGCGATGCCAGACTTCATGCCTGCCGCCCTGTAGAGCTCGATGGCGCGCTCGGCTTCGGCCTTTGCCGCCTGGAAAGCCTTGGGGCGCAGCAGCGAGGCCAGGCGCAAGCGCGCGCTGGCCTCGTTCTCCGGCTGTTTTGTCGTTTCGCCCGCCCTGATGGCTTCACGGTAGAAGGCCTCAGCCCTCGGCCTGCGGCCTTCCATCCACTCGGCGTCACCCAGCGCTTCGCTGGCCAAGCCCTGGCCCACAAGCTGCCCGTCGGCCTTGAAAGCGGCTTGCGCCTGCGTCGCCTGCTCGCGCATGAGCGCCGCGTTATCCATCAGTCCCTGCAGCAGCGCGGACTTCAGCAAGGCATTGCCCACGGCGCCGGAATCCTTGCTTTTATGCGCCGCGCCCAGGGCGCGCTGGTAGAAGGCCTGTGCTTCGGGCAGCTTGTATTGCGCGGCGGCAAGCTCGCCAAGCGTCACCAGCGAATAGGACTCCGCTTCCGGATTCAAGGCGGTCAGGGAACGGGCAAGGGAGCGATCGAAAAACTGCTGCGCATCCTGTAGCCGGCCTTCCTCCATGGCCCGGCGGCCCTGCTGGCGCAATGCGGTGGCCTCGGCCAGAGGCGCTCCCTGCGCCTGGGATTGCGCCAACAGGCTTTCGATCTGGGCCTCTTTGCTTGCGGGATCGCCGCGGTGAGTCCGCACGGCCAGGCTGGTGGCGTTGAGCAGGCCCAGGCTGTCGCCCGCGGCGGCAGATAGTTTGCGAGCGGCATCGGCCTGCGCCCTGGAGGCTTCGGGCTGGCCCAGCTGGGAGAGCATCTCGGCCATCTCCAGGCGAGTCATCCCCTGCCCGCCTATATTGCCTTCGATTTCGTACAGCAACAGGGTACGGCGCAACAGGCGCAGACCCAAATCGGTCTGGCCGCCCTTGAATTCCAGCCGCGCAAGGTTGTGCAAGGCCAGCGCCTCAATGTCGCGCATACGGGTTGTTTTAGCCAGCTCCAGCGCCCGCCGGGCGACGGCCGCCGCGGGCTCGGTACGGCCCTGGTCAAGCAGGGCAGCCGACTCGTTGACCAGGAGCACAACCTGCTGCTCGTCGGCGGACAGGACGCGCCCCGCCTGTGCCTGGTAAGTTTGTTGCGTCTGAGCGATGACGCTCGTACCGGCCACGCACAGCAACAGAGCCGCGATGAACCGCTTTGTGAAGCCTGCCTGCATGGTTCCCCTCCCGGATAGCCCTTTTATTCTCATCAGGCATTCTAGGAGTCTGGACGGCACCTCGGGGATCGGGATGCCGCAATCGCTTTCTAGCGGCCTGTCTTGCGGGGTTTGGCTGAACCGGTCACGCGAGGCGGAAGCCCCGTGTGCTGGGTCAGCATGCGGCCCTTGACCGGGGTGGCGCTCTTCAACGCAACTCCGGAACCGGCGGGCTTGCCCGCCAGCGGCGTCGAGTTCTTGCGCCGCGCGCTGGTGTAGCTGCCGTCGGTCATCGGCTGGAAGGTCGGGATCAGGTGGTGTTTGCCGTTGCCGATCAGGTCGGCGCGGCCCATGGCCTTGAGCGCCTCGCGCAGCACCGGCCAGTTGTTGGGATCGTGGTAGCGCAGGAAGGCCTTGTGCAGCCGGCGGCGGCGTTCGCCGCGCACGATGTCCACCGTCTCGCTGTCGCGCGTGATCTTGCGCAGCGGGTTCTTGTTGGTGTGGTACATCGTCGTCGCCGTGGCCATGGGGCTSGGGTAGAAGGTCTGCACCTGGTCGGCGCGRAARCCATTCTTCTTGAGCCAGATSGCCAAGTTCATCATGTCTTCGTCGCTGGTGCCCGGATGGGCCGCAATGAAGTACGGGATCAGGAACTGCTTCTTGCCGGCTTCGAGGCTGTACTTCTCGAACATCTGCTTGAACTTGTCATAGCTGCCGATGCCGGGCTTCATCATCTTGGTGAGCGGGCCCTGCTCGGTGTGCTCGGGYGCRATCTTSAGGTAGCCRCCCACGTGGTGYKKCACCAGYTCTTTCACRTACTCSGGGCTTTKCACGGCCAGGTCGTAGCGCAGGCCGGAGCTGATGAGGATCTTCTTCACGCCCTTCAAGGCCCGCGCGCGGCGGTACATCTTGATCAGCGGGTTGTGGTCGGTGTTGAGGTTGGAGCAGATGCCCGGGTACACGCACGAAGGCTTGCGGCAGGCGGCCTCGATCTCGGGCGACTTGCAGCCTATGCGGTACATATTGGCGGTGGGCCCACCCAGGTCGGAAATCGCGCCGGTAAAACCCTTGACGGTGTCGCGGATCGCCTCGATCTCGCGGATCACCGAGTCTTCSGAGCGGCTCTGGATGATGCGGCCYTCRTGCTCGGTGATGGAGCAGAAGGTGCARCCRCCRAARCAGCCGCGCATGATGTTGACGGAAAAACGGATCATCTCCCACGCGGGAATCTTGGTCGCGCCGTCGTGGTTGCCGTTTTCGTCGGCATAACGCGGGTGCGGCGAACGGGCGTAAGGCAGGTCGAACACGTAGTCCATCTCGGCCGTGGTCAGCGGGATGGGGGGCGGCGTGATCCACACGTCGCGCGCCGTGGCGCCTTCGCCGTGGGCCTGCACCAGCGCGCGGGCGTTGCCGGGGTTGGTTTCGAGGTGCAGCACGCGGTTGGCGTGGGCATAGAGCACCGCATCGCTCTTGACCTGTTCGTAGGACGGCAGGCGTATCACCGAGCGGTCGCGCGGCGGGACCTTGATCTTGCCCTGCGCGGTGTGCACCGTGGACGGGAGGTTTGGGTTGGCGACAAAGGTCAGCGGCTTGATGGCCGGGTTGGCCGGCGCAGCCTTGGCCACCATGGGCGAGCCTGCCGATTCGGCCTTGACCGCCACTTCGGTGGCTTCATCCTCACGTGCGCAGGTCGCGCCCTGTTCGCGCGCCTGGTCGGAAATCATCAGGTAGGGGTTGACGTGCGCCTCGACGCGGCCCGGCGCGTCCACACTGGTGGAGTCGATCTCGAACCAGCCCTGGGCGCTTTCGTCGCCGCTACGGCGTATGAAGGCCGTGCCGCGCACGTCGGTGATGTTGGCCACGGGCTCCTTGGCGGCCAGGCGGTGCGCGATCTCGACGATGGCGCGCTCGGCATTGCCGTAGAGCAGCAGGTCGCACTTCGCATCGACCACCACGCTGCGGCGGACCTTGTCGGACCAGTAGTCGTAATGCGCGATGCGGCGCAGCGAGCCTTCGATGCCGCCCAGGATGATGGGCACGTCCTTGWAGGCCTCGCGGCAGCGCTGCGAATACACCAGCGCCGCGCGGTCGGGGCGCTTGCCGCCTAYGTCGCCGGGGGTGTAGGCATCGTCGCTGCGGATTTTGTGGTCAGCCGTGTAGCGGTTGATCATCGAGTCCATGTTGCCGGCGGTCACGCCGAAGAACAGGTTGGGTTTGCCCAGCACCTTGAAGGGATCCGCGCTTTGCCATTCGGGCTGGGCGATGATGCCGACGCGAAAGCCTTGCGCCTCCAGCATGCGGCCAATGACGGCCATGCCGAAGCTCGGGTGGTCGACATAGGCGTCGCCCGTSACCASRATGATGTCGCAGCTGTCCCAGCCSAGCRCRTCCATCTCGGCCCGGCTGGTGGGCAGAAACTTGGCGGTGCCGAAGCGGGCGGCCCAGTACTTGCGGTAGCTGGTCAGCGGCTTGGCGGCGCGCGTGAAGAAGGAGACGTCGACGGGGGCGTTCATGGGGACTTTGGGTAACCCTCGATTGTAAGGTTTACCCTGAGTTATGCCTCTTTATCCGGCATTTAAGCCCTACAAAGGCCCCGACACAGGCCCCCGAGGGGCATAAAGTGGCTCAGGGACCACGGATTCAATCGCTTTTCCCTTTAAATCATCCCCATGACACCTTTTACCGCCGGCTGGCTCGCCGACCTGATGTTGCTGCTGCACGTGGCCATCGTGGCTTTTGCCGTGCTGGGCCAGCTGCTATTCATGGCCGGCGGCCTGCGCGGCTGGGCCTGGGTGCGCAAGCTGTGGGTCCGGCTGGCGCACCTGGCGCTGATCGCCTTTGTGGTGCTGCAAAGCTGGCTGGGCCAGGTATGCCCCCTCACCCTCTGGGAACAGTCGCTGCGACTGCAGGCCGGGCAAGAAGCCTATGCCGATTCGTTTATCGAGCATTGGCTCTCAAGGCTGATCTTTTTCAACGCGCCGGCCTGGATGTTCATGGTGGCCTACTCCGCGTTCGGCGTGCTGGTCCTGCTGAGCTGGTGGTGGTGGCCGCCGCGCCGCGCGCGCTGAATCGACCGTTAATCAGCCATGAATCTGCCGGCTGTCGGCCGGCGCTTCGTCGCGTTCGGTCATGCCGTAATCGCGCAGCACATGGGCCACACGCAGCCTGTAGTCCTCAAACACCCCGCCGCGCCCGCGGCTTTGCGCATTACGGTGGGTTTCCAGCTTGCGCCATTCCAGCACGGCGGCCTCATCGCGGAAGAAGGACAGCGACAGCAGCTTGCCCGGCGTGCTCAGGCTTTCAAAGCGCTCAATAGAAATAAAGCCGTCGATTTTTTCGAGCTGCGGCCTGAGCGCCGCGGCGATGTCGAGGTAGGTCTGCTTCTGGCCCTGGGCGGGCAGCACTTCAAAAATAATCGCGATCATGGGGGGCCTTTGTTATTGGCGAGCGGGGTGTGATGGTGGCATCAGCCGGTGAAGACCGGAATCCGGGCATTCATGGCGGGCCGGTAAGTCCAGCTGAACGACGCGGCATCCTTGAGCCGCCCCGGCACCAGCAAGGCCCGGACGGCCGCCGCCGCGATCACGCAAGCCAGCGCCTGGCCCGGGCACTGGTGCGCGCCATGGCCGAAGCCGGGCACCTCGCGGTCCGGTCGCTCCAGCAGGAATTCGTTGGGCCGGGCGTTGCACGCGGGGTCGCGGCCCGCGGCGGCCAGCACCAGCAGCACCACATCGCCGGCCTGCAGTGAAACGCCCGCGACCTCGGTGGCCCCGGCCACAAAGCGGCGCGTGTTGTGGATGGAAGGGTCATAGCGGCTGACCTCATGGACCATCTGCAGCAGCTGGCCGGGCTCCCGCTCCGTGGCATCCAGCAAGCCGGGCTGCGTGGCCAGTGCGACGACGCTGTTGCCGATCAAACCCGCCGTGGCTTCATAGGTTTGCGACAGCAAGCCGACCGCATTGCAAAGCAGCGCCTGCGCATCGTGCCAGCCGGCCTGCGCGGCCTCGTGCTGCAGGCGTGCCAGCGCGCTGCCGGGCTGGGCGTCTGCCGCTTGCACCAGCTCCGCAAAGCGTGCGAGCAAGGCCGATGCGGCATCGCCGGCCGCCGCGAGTTGGGCCGGCGTGCTGAGCGGTGAGAGGCAGGCGACAAAGTCGGCCATCCAGCGCGCCACCTGGGGCAGCTCATCTTCGGCAAAACCCAGCAGGTCGGCCACCGCCATCACGGGCACCTCAAACGCCCAGCGCGACAAGGTCCAGGTCCACCGCCGCCAGGAAACGCTGCAAAGCCAGCTTGGGCGCGTCATGCCTAAGGCCTTCGTTCATGCGCACCAGATGGCCAAAGACTTCGCCGGCCGCCGAGCCGACGATGGCCGCGGGCACAGGCTCGGCGACGGGTCGCACGCGGCAGGCCGGATTGCCCAGCACCTCTTTGACGCTGGCCGCGCTGCTCGCGATCCAGAGCTTGCGCGGCGCGTCAAACACCAGCGCCGGGCCAGCGACCAGGGTTGCGTAATACGGATAGGGATTGCGGTGGGCGGAGGCCGCGAGGATGTTTTCGGGGTTGGTGTCGAGGTGCATGGCCATCATTTTTGCCCCAAACATCGACCCTATGCTTCGCTCGCGGACGAAACATGACCGCTTTTAGCGTGCGGGCAGCACCTGCCCCCGGCATTCGCCAAAACCTATGCGCTGGAAACCTTCGCGCTCGCACCAGGCACGCAGGATGATGGCGTCGCCGTCCTCGAGGAAGGTGCGCGTCTCGCCGTTGGCCAGTTTCAATGCGTTTTTGCCGCCGGCGCTTAGCTCCAGCAGCGAGCCGGCCTGCTCGGGCCGCACCCCAGACAAGGTGCCCGAACCCAGCAAATCGCCGGGCTGCAGGTTGCAGCCGTTGACGGTGTGGTGCGCGAGCATTTGCGCCACCGTCCAGTAGGCGTCGCGAAAGTTGGATTGCGACAGGCGCTCGGGACCCTGGCCGGCCTCGCGCATGGCCTGTGTGTGCAGCCAGACCTCGAGTTCCACGTCCAGGCTGCCCTGCTGCCGGTTGCCTGGCGAGTCGAGGTAGGGCAAAGGCTGCGGGTCGCCCTCGGGGCGCGAGAAGGCCGCGCGAAACGGTGCGAGCGCCTCCAGGGTGACGATCCAGGGCGAGATGGTGCTCGCGAAATTCTTGGCCAGGAATGGGCCCAGCGGCTGGTACTCCCAGGCCTGCACGTCGCGCGCCGACCAGTCGTTAAGCAACACCATCCCGAAAGCATGGGCCTCGGCCTGCTCGATGCCCAGAGCGTCGCCCAGCGCGTTGCCCTGCCCCACCAGCACACCGAGTTCGAGTTCGTAGTCCAGGCGATGGCTGGGCCGCAAGACCGGCGCCTCCTCGTTCGGACCCTTGGTCTGCCCCAGCGGCCGCGGGAATTTCTGGCCGCTGACGCCAATGGACGATGCCCGGCCGTGATAAGCGATGGGCACCCATTTGTAGTTCGGCAGCAGCGGCGCGTCGGGCCGGAACAGCTTGCCGACCGTGGTCGCATGGTGGATGCCGGTGTAAAAGTCGGTGTAGTCGCCGATGCGGCAAGGCAGGTGCAGGGTGACCGCATCCTGGGGGTGCAGCAAGCCCGACCACTCGCGCTGCTTCGCACTGCCTTCAGTCAGGCCTTGCGAGATCGCGGCCCGCAGCGCGCTCATCTCCTGTGGGCTTGTTGCCATCAGCGCATTCATGTCGCTGGCATTGATCAGCCCCGCCGCCTGCAGGTCCAGCACCTGGTCGCCGATGGCGACACCGATGCGGCGTTCGCCCTTCGGCATGAGGCTGTAAGTGCCGAAAGGCAAGTTCTGGATGGGGAAGTCGGTGGTCCCATTGGCGGAGGCTACCCAGCTGCGCAGCTTCGGGTCGTGGGTGGCATTCAGCGAATTCATCATGGTCGGCTTTGCAAAAAATAGGTGGCAGGCATCAAGCCTTGAACTGGTCCTTGAGCCCGGCCCAGCAGCCGGCATAGGCGGTATCGAGCGAGCCGCCTTCCATCGCATAGGCCGTGGGGATAAAGCGGTAGCGGCTTTCAAACATAAAGGCCAGGGTGTTGTCGAGCTTGTGCGGCTTGAGCTCGGCCGTGCTGGCTTTTTCAAACGCCTCGGTGTCGGGGCCGTGCGGCACCATGCAGTTGTGCAGCGAGGCGCCGCCCGGTTTGAAGCCTTCGGGCTTGGCGTCGTACTGGCCGTACACCAGTCCCATGAACTCGCTCATGAGGTTGCGGTGGTACCAGGGCGGGCGGAAGGTGTTCTCGGCCACCATCCAGCGCGGCGGGAAGATCACGAAATCGCAGTTGGCCGTGCCCGGCGTGTCCGATGGCGAGGTAAGCACGGTGAAAATGGACGGGTCCGGATGGTCGTAGCTGATGGAGCCTATGGTCATGAAGTGCGCCGTGTCGTACTTGCAGGGCACCAGGTTGCCGTGCCAGGCCACCACATTGAAGGGGCTGCGCAGCTGCTGCGCCGACCATAAACGGCCGCCGTACTTCTTGATGATCTCGTAACTCTTGCCTGGTGCGTCGTCGGCATCAAAAGCCGCCACGGGCGCCAGAAAGTCACGCGCATTGGCCAGGCCGTTGGAGCCTATGGGGCCGAGCTCGGGCAGGCGGAAATGCGCGCCGTAGTTTTCGCAGACGTAACCGCGCGAGGCACCGTCGGGCAGGGCCACGCTGAAAGCCATGCCGCGCGGCAGCAGCGCGACCTCACCAGGCTTGACGTCCAGGATGCCGAGTTCGGTCGTCAGCACCAGCCGGCCTTGCTGCGGCACCAGCAGCATTTCGCCGTCGGCGTTGACCAATGCGCGCCGCGCCATCGACCGGTTGGCGACGTACATGTGCGCGGCAATGCCGGTCTGCGCATCGGCGTTGCCGTTGGCCGCCACGGTGCGCAGGCCGTCGACAAAATCCAGCGGCTGCGCGGGAATCGCAAATGGGCTCCAGCGCAAAGGGTCGGGCGGCACGGCCACACCGCCCGCGGCGCCCGTGGTCCACTGCGGCTGCGCGTAAGCCTGGTAACCGCCCGCCACCACCGACGGCTGGCGGCGATAGAGCCAGGTGCGGCGGTTGTCGGCGCGCGGCGCGGTAAAGGCCGTGCCCGAGATCAACTCGGTGTACAGATCGTGCGGCGCGCGCTGCGGGCTGTTGCGGCCTTCGGGCAAGGCGCCGGCGACGGCTTCGCTGGCGAATTCATTGCCGAAGCCGGACTGGTATCGCAAGGTGGTCGTCGTGTTCATTGAAGTTTCTCCAAAGTTCCCATGTCATTCTTCGCCGGTGTCTTCCACCGCGCCGCCGTCGGCCCTGGCCTTGGCGATCAGCCGGTCGAAAAAGCCGCTGAGCTGCTCGCGCTCGGCCGCGCTCAGCACACCAAAGATGTCCTGGTTGCGCCGGCCCACCACCTGCATGGCACACTGCCAGGCGGCCTTGCCCTTGGGCGTCATGGTCAGTACCACGCCCCGGCCGTCGGTCGGGCTGGCGGCCTTGACCACCAGGCCCTGCTCGACCAGCGACTGGGCGGCGCGGCTGGCCTGGCCCTTGTTCAGGTTGGCTTTTTGTGCGAGGTCGTTGACCGACAAGGGCGCGAAGGTGCCGACCGCCGTGAGGCAGCGGCCGTCGCTCATCGACAGCCCGGCCCCGGCCACATAGGCGCGCTGGCTTTCCAGGTCGGTCAGCTTGTGCAGCAAATGCAGGCGGTAGGTCAGGGTTCTGTCGAGCTTGATCATGTCGGTCTTACCTTGGTGGCAGGGACTCCATTTTCAGCGCACTCAGTCCAGTTTGATGCCGCTGGCGCGTATGACCTGCGCCCATTTTTCGCGTTCGGCCTTGGCATAGCTCGCCATCTGCGCCGGCGTGCTGGGCGTGGGTTCCAGGCCCAGCACCTGGAAGCGCGCCTTGACAGGCGTGGAGTTCAGGGCGTCCACCAGCGTCTTGTTCAGCTTCGCAATCACGCTGTCAGGGGTGCCGGCCGGCGCAGCCAGGCCCTGCCAGGCATAGGCTTCAAAACCCTTGAGGCCCTGTTCGTCCAGCGTGGGGATGGTCTCGAAGTTCTTCACGCGCTGCGGGCTCGCGATGGCAATGGCGCGCAGGCGCCCGGCATTGATAAAGCCCATGCCGCTGGCAGTGTCGACAAACATGAAAGGCACTTGCCCGCCCGCCACGTCCTGCACCGCCGGTGCGGCGCCGCGGTACGGCACATGCACCAGGTTGAGGCCGGTCTTGCCGCGGAACAGTTCCGTGGCCAGATGGTGCGGGCTGCCGGCGCCCGGCGTGGCGTAGCTGACGCCGCCCTTCTGGGTCTTGGCCCAGGCCGTGAACTCGGCCAGGTTTTTGGCCGGCACGGTGGGGTTGACGACCAGGATCATCGGGAAACGCGCCAGCAGGCCTATGGGCGCCAGGTCTTTTTCAGCGCTGTAGCTGAGCTTGGTGTAGAGCGCCGGGTTGGCCGCCAGCGTGGCGGTGTCGCCGGTCAGCACGGTGTAGCCGTCGGGTTTGGCGTGGGCGACGTAGTCGGCGCCGATATTGGTCGCCGCACCCGGCTTGTTGTTGACGATGAGCGGCTGGCCCAGGGCCTGGCCCATGGCTTCCGTCAGCGCGCGCGCCACCACGTCGGAGCCGCCGCCCGCCGGGTAAGGCACCACCCACTCGATGGGGCGTGCCGGCCAGGTCTGCGCGGAAGCGGCGGTAGAGGCCAGCGCCAGTACGGCAAGCAGGCGGCGAAGGGAAGCGGGAAGGCGGTGCATGTTTTGTCTCCGTGAAATGGTTATGGGTGATCGGGAAGGTGTATCGGAAATCAGGTGGCCGCCAGGCGCTCGGCCTGGGCGATCAACGCCAGGACCTCGCCGGCGTCGGGCTGGCGGCTCAGCAACGCGAGCGCCAGCGTGGCCAGCAGCAGCGGCGCCCTCGCCTCGCCGACGCGGGCCGTGGCCTCCGCGAGCGCTGTATAGGCCTGGTCAAGGTCGCCGGTTTGGGGCAGTGTTGGGTTCATGGCTGTCTCCTCAATCATCAAGCTGGCCGCTGCTGGAAAGGCTTCAACGCGGATGCAATTTCCGCCGCTGAAGCCGCCTTCCAGCGGCCCATGAGGTAGCCGTCGGGCCGCACCAGGAAGGCCGAGCCCTCACCAGCGCCGTAGCGCTCGCGAGCCTGGCCGAGCTCATCGAGCAGGACGTCATTGGCGGGCTCGCCCTGCTTGCCAATAGCGATCACCTTGACGGAAGCGGGGCCGTCCTGGCCGGAGGCCGCCAAGGCGGCGATGCCTTTTGGCAGTACGCCCTTCTCGCTGAAATACAGCAGCACAAAACCGCCACCGAAACACGATGTGAGATGAAGGTCGCCGTCCGCACCACGCAGCCTGGCCTCAGGTGCGGGCATGCCGGCGCGCGCACCGGCGCCGAAAGCGCTTTCCTGCGCGGCCAGGTTCAGCGGCGAGCCCACATATTCGACTGGAGTGGATTGGCGCGGGTTCAGCAGCGAGGCCACGGCGGCGTCCTCGGTCGCCAGGCGCAGCGCGGCTTCGCGCAACAGCTTGAAGCCGTGGTTGGGCGGCGCCATGAATTCGGTGCTTTTGGCGCCGTAGCGGATGTTCTCGCGAGCGGCCTGTACGCGCTCGCTGGAATAACTGTCGAGCAACGAATCCGCGGCGCGGCCTTGTTGCACCAGTGCCAGTTTCCAGGCCAGGTTGCCCGCATCGTCCAGGCCCGAGTTGAGCCCACGCACGCCGAAGATGGGCACCAGGTGGGCCGCGTCGCCGGCGAACAGCACACGGCCGTGGCGGTAGCTGGGCAAGGTCAGGCATTTGGCGTTGTAGATCGAAATCCACAGCGGCTCCCAAGGCTGGTCCTCGCCGATCATGGACAAATGGCTTTGCACGCGCGGCAGCACATTCTCGGGTTTGACCGCCTCGAGCGGGTCCTCGTCGTCGCGGATCTGGTAGTCGATGCGCCAGACGTCGTCGGGCTGGCGGTGCATCAGGATGGTGGAGCCGGGGTTGGACGGTGGGTCGAACCAGGCCAGGCGTTCGACCGCGCGGCGGGTTTTCTGCACCACGTCGACGATCACGTAACGGCCCTCGTACTGTGTGCCTTCAAGCTGCAGGCCCAGCTGTTCGCGCACCGTGCTGCGGCCGCCATCACAGGCCACCACCCAGTCAGCCTGCACGGTATGCGTGCCGTCAGGCGCCTCGATATCCACCTGCGCGCCGCCGGCCTCGGGCCGCACGGCCGTCACCCTGCTGGACCAGCGCACGTCAACCAGGCCGCCCTGGGCCAGCGCCGCCTTGTGCGCGAACTCCTCGGCATAGAACTGCTGGATATTGACCATGGGCGCGAAGCGCTGCGCGGGTTCGCTGGGCATCTGGAAATGCAGCACTTCGCGATCGCGAAAGTAGCTGCGCCCACCCACCCACGACAGACCTTTGTCCACCAGCGCCTTGTCTGCGCCGACCCAGCCGAAAATTTCCTGCGAGCGGCGCGACATGCAGATGGCCCGGCTGCCGGCGCAATAACCGGCATCGGCCTCCACCACCAGGCTGGCAATGCCGTGGCGCGCCAGCAAAGCCGCCAGCGTCATGCCCACCGGGCCGCCGCCGGCGATCAGCACCGGCACGCGGTGCGGCCAGCTTGGGGAACCCGAAGAAAGAGGCGTTGTCACGATGCGCTTGTCCCGGTTGATTTATGGTTGCGCTCGCAACTATAAACCCATCCGGTTGCGTCCGCAACCATTTATTCGACAACCTCCGCAGAGGCCGGGAAACCCGAATTTAGTTGCGCACCACCGTCATCTGGCCGCGCACTTCACCCGCGGGATAGGCCGCCGTATGAATATTGGCATACCACCGGCCTGCCATCAGGTCGGCGGCTTGGGCGGCTGTCAGCGTTGCGCTGCCGTCCWTGGGGCTGCTTGGAGGGCCGGCCCATCCCAAGGCCACGCCGGCGTTGGCGCCAATGGCGGCGGGGCCGTGAAAGTGCCCTGCCGTTGCAGGCCCGGTGAGACGGGTGTAGTTGACCTTCCAGCGAAGCAGGTTGGTGCTGGGGTCGAACACGGCATCGACCGAGCCGCTGCCGGGGCTGGCATTGGCGGGCACTTCATTCGCGCCGCGAAGCTGCGTGGTGAAAGCGACCAGGCTGGATTGCTTGTTCATCACACCGCAGCCGGTGATGGCGGCAGCGGCCACAGCCAGGGCGGCCAGGGACATTCGGGTGGCGGTACGGCGTGAAAGCATGGGTCAGCTCCTTGAAAAGTTGCAGCCGATTGTGCGTGTCGCACCGCGCCCGGACCCGTAGGACAAACCCCATGCGAACAGTCGGTTCCGGACGACGCCCCTACCCCACCGCGCGCCGACACAACCGCATGCGCGCGAGCCGGAGACTGTTGGGATAGCCACATCCGCAAGAAAGACACCCATGGCATCCCGCGTTCTATGGAAAGGCGCCATCAGCTTCGGCCTGGTCCACATCCCCGTCGCGCTGCATTCGGCCACCTCCGAAAGCGGCGTCAACTTCGACTGGCTGGACAAGCGCAGCATGGACCCGGTGGGCTACAAGCGCATCAACAAGCGCACCGGCCGCGAAATCACCAAGGAAAACATCGTCAAGGGCGTCGAATACGAGGACGGCCAGTACGTGGTGCTGTCGGAAGACGAAATCGCCGCGGCCTATCCCAAGACCACCCAGACCATCGAGATCGAAAGTTTTGTGCCCAACACCGAGATTCCCTTTGTCTACCTCGAGCGGCCCTACTATGTTGCGCCCATCAACAAGGGCCAGAAGGTCTATGCGTTGCTGCGCGACACCCTGCTGAAGACGCAGCGCGTCGGCGTTGCCCGCGTCATCATCCAGACCAAGCAGCACCTGGCCGTGCTGGTGCCCGCGGGCCCGGTGCTGGTGCTGAACCTGTTGCGCTGGGGCGCCGACATCCGCTCGATCGAAGAGCTGAACCTGCCGCCCGTGGGCGCCAAGGCTGCCGGCCTTTCCGACAAGGAACTGGCCATGGCCAAACAGCTGGTGGACGACATGACCGGCAAATGGGACCCCGAACAGTTCACCGATTCCTTCAAGGACGACATCATGGCGCTGGTCAAGCGCAAGGCCAAGGAAGGCAAACTGGAAAACGTGGTGCAGCCGGAGGAGTCCGACGAAGCCGAAACCCGTTCCGGCGCCAAGATCATCGACCTGACCGAGCTGCTGCAGCGCAGCCTGCGCAAAGGCGGCGGCGAGGCGCCCAAATCCAAACCGGCCGCCAAAACAAAGGTCTCTGCCAAAACGCCGGCACGCAAAAAGTCCGCGGCCAAAAGCGGCGCGCATGCCCCCGCCAGGCGGCGCGCCGCCTAGCCGGCCACTGCCGCGCAGGCCGACGACATGGGCACCACACGCGATTCGCTGAAACACTACCGCGCCAAACGCGACTTCACGCGCACGCCCGAACCCGCGGAGGGCGGCACGCGTTCGGACAAGGCCCTGAGCTTCGTGATCCAGAAACACGACGCCCGCAACCTGCATTACGACTTCCGCCTGGAGCTGCAGGGCGCGCTCAAAAGCTGGGCGGTGCCCAAAGGCCCCAGCCTGGACCCGGCCGTCAAGCGCATGGGCATGCGCGTGGAAGACCATCCGATCTCTTACGGGGGTTTTGAAGGCAGCATCCCAGCCAGACAATACGGTGCCGGTGACGTGATCGTCTGGGACCGCGGCCTGTGGGCACCGCACGGCGACCCCGCCAAAAGCCTGCGCCAAGGTAAATTGAAATTCGAGCTGCACGGTGAAAAACTCAAAGGCGGCTGGACCCTGGTGCGCATGCACGGCCGCGGCGACGACAGCAAGGAACCCTGGCTGCTGATCAAGGAACACGACGAATACGCGCGCCCCGAAAAAGAATACGACGTGCGCGAGGCCCTGCCCAACAGCGTGCTTTCAGGCCAGCCGCTGCCCCGTGACGCCAAAGGAAAACCCGGCAAAGCGCCGCGCAAGGCCGCGGCAAAAAAAGCCTCCACGGCATCGACCAAAAAGACCGCAAAGCAAAGCACCGCCGGCATTCCCGAAGGCGCCGTCAAGGCCAAGCTACCCGAGATACTCTCGCCGCAACTCGCCACGCTGGTCGCGCGCCCGCCTGCCGACCCGCAGGGCTGGGCCTATGAGATCAAGTACGACGGCTACCGCCTGCTGGCCCGCATAGACGGTGATTCGGTCCGCCTCATGACGCGCAACGGCAATGACTGGACGCACAAGCTGCCCAAGCTGGCCCAGGCCGTGGCCGCGCTGGAAATTCCTTCGGGCTGGGTCGACGGCGAAATCGTGGTGATGAACGAGCACGGCGTGCCCGACTTCGGCGCGCTGCAAAACGCTTTCGACCACGCCAGCACGGCTCGCATCCTCTACTACGTGTTCGACCTGCCCTGGTTCGACGGACTGGACCTGCGCCAGTTGCCGCTGGCCCAGCGCCGGGAGCTACTGTGCGCGCTGGTCACCCGCCATCCGCAGGAGACCATACGCTTTAGCGACACGTTTGAGGAAGCACCGCAAGACCTGCTGGAGTCGGCGCGGCAAGTCGGGCTCGAAGGTGTGATCGGCAAGCGCATGGATTCGGCCTATGTCTCGCGCCGCTCACCGGACTGGATCAAGCTCAAGACCCAGTTGCGCCAGGAGTTCGTGATCGGCGGCTACACCGAGCCCAAGGGCTCGCGTGCCGGCCTGGGCGCGCTGATGCTGGGCGTGCATGACGAAGACGGCGCGCTGAAGTATGCCGGCAACGTCGGCACCGGTTTCAATGACAAGGTGCTCAAGGACCTCAAGGCGCGGCTGCAGAAAATCCACACGGAACGCAGCCCCTTCGCAAAGCTGCCCGCCGGCGTCAAGGGCCAGTGGGTCAAACCGCAGCTGCTGGCCGAAGTCGCCTTCGGCGAATGGACCCACGGCGGCCACATCCGCCATTCGGTGTTCCAGGGCCTGCGCAGCGACAAGCCCGCCACCCACATCGTTCGTGAAAAACCCGCCGCCCTGCAGCGCGGCAAGAAAGGCGCCGCCGTGAACCCCGCGAAAAAACCCGCCAGCGAAAAACCCAGTGCCAAGGGCAGCCTGAAAGCCGCGGCAAAAACACCCGCCAAAGCCGCCCCGGCCACGCTGAAATCCCTGCGCGTCACGCATGCCGACCGCGTGGTCGACAGCAGCACCGGCTTCACCAAACAGAACGTGGTCGAGCACTATGCGCAGGTCGCGGCGCTGATATTGCCGCACCTCAAGGCGCGCCCGACCTCGCTGGTGCGCGCCCCCTCGGGCATAGGCGGCGAGCTGTTCTTCCAGAAGCACGCCGAGGCCGGTTCTGTCCCGGGCATCAAACTGCTGGACCCCGCGCTCGACCCCGAGCACGAGCCGCTGCTGGAAATCCCCACCACCGCCGCCCTGCTGGCCGCCACCCAGGTCAATGTGCTGGAGTTCCACACCTGGAACGCCACGACGCGCGCCATCCACAAACCCGACCGCATGACCTTTGACCTGGACCCCGGCGAAGGCGTGGCCTGGCCGCAGATGCAAGAGGCCGCACAGTTGGTGCGGGCCTTCCTCGATGAGCTGAAGCTGTCCAGCTTCCTCAAGACCAGCGGCGGCAAGGGCCTGCACGTGGTGGTGCCGCTCAAGCGGCAGTATGACTTCGACACCGTCAAGGATTTTTCGTATGCGCTGGTCAAGCATCTGGCCACGGTGATTCCCGAGCGCTTTGTCGCCAAGAGTGGCCCTAAAAACCGTGTAGGCAAGATTTTCCCGGACTACCTGCGCAACGGTTTCGGCGCGACCACCGTGTCGGCCTGGTCGCTGCGCGCCCGGCCCGGGCTGGGCGTCTCGGTGCCCGTTGCCTGGGACGAACTGGATTCGCTGACCGGCGGCGCGCACTGGACGGCGCAGACCCTGGGCGCCCGGCTGGGCGTCGGCAACCGGCCCTGGGACGCTTACGAGGCCTCACGCAACAGCCTGAGCGCCGCGATGAAACAGCTTGGCTTCAAGCCGCCGACGCGGCGCGCGTGATGCAGGGGACCTGTCATCCGCCTCCTACAGCGCCAGGGCCCGCGGCCCGACATGGCCGAACGCAAGCAGCCTTTAAATTGGAGTTGTGGGGGTTCCAAAACCTCCCATTTCGCATTCATTCATCCATTCACTCAAGGAGACCCGTATGCCTTCGAACCAGAATGACCAGCAACGCAACAATCCCCAAGCCCAGGACAAACAGCAACAGCAACAAGGCCAGCGCAAGCAGCCCGGCCAGCAGGACCGCCAGAACGTCAACCAGTCCAGCGATGCGCAATTGAACCAGGGCCAGGGCAACCAGCGCCAGGGGCAGCAAGGCCAGCACGGCAGCGCCCAGGGCAACCAGCAAAAGCAGTCGCGCAACCAGTCCGAGCGCGACGAGAACATGGAGCCCCAGGACTCCGGCAGCCGGCAGTCGGGCCGCAGCAACAACTGATCGCGCTGTGGACCGCATTTCCCCAAAAGACAAGTGGAGGCCATGTGCCTCCGCTTTTTTTGCGCCCACACAAAAGGGCTTGCGAGGCACCCATGAACCAGCCCGATGAAATGGACCTGACGCTTTATCTGCAGACGGAAGGCCGCCGGCTCGCGGCGGAACTCGCGAAGCACCGGCCCGCCCCGACCGCATCCCGGCCCTCTTCCGCCCAGCAGCAATGCGCCGCCGCGCAACCCGGCAGCCAGCGCCCTGCGCGCAGCCTCAGCGAAGCCCTGCAGCGCATGGGCGTGGCAGGCGCGCACCCGCGCCGCCGCCTGTAGGTCACCGCCGCGACTTGCCCGCGGGCACTGGCCTTGCGCCTGCCCGCGTCCTATCATTCAGGCAGCGCACCCGCATGCGCCTGGAGACACCATGAAGCCCCTCTTGCCCTTCACACTGGCCGGCTTGCTGCTTTTGTCGGCTTGCCCCGATCCCAAGTCCCCCAAAGCTCCTCCCAAAGTACCCGAGCCCAAAGCGGCCGACTCGGCCGAGCTTCGCCTGCCGGCACAACTCACAGCAGCACATCGCAACGCGCACGCATGAAGACCTTCCGGTGCGCTTTCATCCCAGTTTTCATGCTGTTGCTGGCCGGCTGCGCCACCTCGAACGATCCTCTCGCGCAACGTGTCACCGTTGAAGGCCGGGCCTACCTGCTCAGTCCGTTGACCGCCGGCACCTGGACGGCCACCTCGTCGCCGGCAGCAAGCCCCATCTCCACCACGCCCTCGGTACGCACCGCCCTGCTGGCGGCCATCGAGCAACGCTCTGGCTGCAAGGTCACCGACGTCGACTATTCACGCAGCGGCATGCAACTGGATGCGCAGGTGGATTGCGCAAGCCGCCTCAAAAACTAAGCGCTGCAAAAAAAGGGGCAGCCTGCGCCGCCCCTGGTTTGCCGAACCTCGAGTGCCGGCAAGAAACGAAAAATTTCTCCTGAGACCGCGGCCTTATGTTGATGCCTTCAAGGCATCGCGCAGTGCTTTGACCTGGTCATGGTTGCGCTGCGCGCCCCGGGCCTGGCGCTCCACCACCGCCCTGATCGACGAGGGCAGGTTTTGCTTCAAGGCCTTGCGGTAGCGCGCCACGGCGGCGTCTTCGCCGCGCTCACATTCATTGAGCATGGCCTGGTCGCTGTAGGCGCTCAGCGTCGCCCGCACGGACACCCATCCGCGATGCAGAGCACCGGCCATCGAGCCTCCGTCATCGGGCTTGCCGCCCAGCTGGCGTATCAGGGTCTGCAGCTCCAGGCCTGCGGCCCGGCATTCGCCGGAATGGCGGTGCAGCAGCACCTTGATGTCCTCCGAACGCGCGTGTTCGGCGCATTCGCGGAAACCGTACTCGCCGTCGCGGCAGGATTCCAGCAGGTCGTTGAGCGTGTCGACGATTTCCTCGTCGTCCGCCACGCCGACGGTGTCGGCGTTGCTGAGGCTTGCATCGCTGCGGGAGGCCGCGGTTTCATAAGCGCTGACCTGCTCGTGCGCGCGGTTCCAGGCCGCGCGGCTGGCCTGACGGGCCTGCGGCCAGTCCAGGGTCGAACGCCCCCTATAGGTATCCCAGCGGTCCGCCAGGCGCATTTCAGCCTCCTCGAACGAGCCGGGGTAATCGCGCCGTCCTTCCACGCCCAGCCGGTAGGCGGGCGCATAGTCGTCAAAGGGGCGGCCCATTTCGTAATAGGGCTCCAGCGTGTGCCTGTCGCGCCACCAGGCTTCCGCGGCCGTGGGGTCCAGGGCCTCGGCGGCTTCCTTGCCACCCATGCCGCCGGCAATCGCACCGGCCACGCCGCCGACAACAGCGCCGGCGGGGCCGGCCACCACACCGGCGGCCGCGCCTCCGGCAACGCCGCCCATGGCCGCGCCTATGCCGGTGCCCACCGGGTGTGAGCCGGGCTCCTTGCTGATCGGGTCAAGATTGGGATCGTGTTCTTTGGCCATGTGTATCTCCTTTGTCGAACGCGGGTTTGAAAGACATCCGGCCATCACCTCATCACCTGGCCGGACACTGGCCACCATGGTCGCGCGCGGTGCAAGGCCTCACGGTCAGGCAAGCACAGACGGGCATGTAGGAGAGCGCCGCGCGGAAATGCGCGCCGCTGGTGACCGTGAGCCACACCCTTTCAGGCATCAAGCTCCGGGTAGCGGCGGAAGATGCCGTCCTCGTTGAAAGGGATGCGCCGCTCGCTCACGAGGTAGGCCGCCACACGCCTGTGCTTCGCCACACCGTCATGCAGGTCCATCACACGCGGCGCATTATTCAGGGCACGGCGGGCGGCCTTGGGAAAGGCATACAGCAGCCCCTCCACCAGCTGGAACAGCGAAAGATCGGCATAACTCAGGCGCCCGCCCACCAGGTGCGCATCACCGCGCGGGTTTCGCTCGAGCACGGTTTCAAACCAGGCCAGGAATTTTTTGATGCGCGCCGTCCTGAACTCCTTCGCGCGCCTGAGCGCCTCCTTCTTCTGGTCCTCGTAGTAGAGCCCCGTGCCCACCGGGTGATGCGAGTCGTGCGCTTCGGCCACGATGTCGGCAATCGTGAGCTGGATCTGGTGCGTCCAGAGGCGGGCTGTTTCGCTTTTTCCGACCAGGCCCAGGCGCGGGCCCAGGTACAGCAGGATGGCGGCCGACTGGCCGACGATGGTCTTGCCGTCGACCAGGAAAGGCGGCGCGAAGGGCGGACGCCGCACGCCGCCGCTTTCCATGAAGTAGGTCATCGCGGGAATGCCCTGCCCGTCTTCCTCGCAGCCGCGCGCCACGTCCACATAGTCGGCGCCGGCGGCCTCCAGCGCGAGCCGTGCAAATTCGCCGCGCCCCTGGATGCCGGGCCAGTAATGAAGTTCGTAAGGCATGAATGACAACTCCTGCAAGTCCTGTGAGGGTCGTTTCATTCTGCGTGAAACCATGGTTTGAATCCATGGCAAATGCCGCCGCGTCCGCTTGTCCTACGAAGATTTCGCCCTCCTCCGACAAGCCGCCGCCTGGAGCGGAACTACGTTGAAACTGCGTCCATCCAGGCCTGCACGCTACAGCGCCCAAGGCCTATTTCTGGCGTTATTTCTGGCGTTATTTCTGGCGCTATTTCTGGAGTTCCCATGACAGCCTCCACCCTTCCCGCATCCCTGCACGGCAAAACCCTGCGCTGGACCTTCAAGGACGGCCCGACGCGGGGCCATACCTTTGAGCACACCTTTGCCGGCGACGGCTCTCTTACCTGGCGCGGCGCGGGCCCGGACGCCAAAGACCACCACGAAAACGCCAGCGCCGCCGTGAAAGTGTCGGAGGACGTGCATGTGGTGTCCTATCTCTCAAAGGAAAGCGGCTACACGCTGACGGTGGCCCTGAACCTCAAGACCGGCCAGGCCATCGGTTTTGCCTCCAACGGCAAGGACTGGGTGCAGCAGTCGGGCACCTTCGAGGTCGTAGGCACCAGCCGTTAGCCCTTACCCACCGGCGGCGATTTGCCGCAGCGCCTGCTCAAACACCTCGACGGGTTGCCCGCCGGAAATCAGGTGGCGGTCATTGATGATGACGGCCGGCACCGAATGGATGCCCTGGGTCAGGTAGAACTGTTCGCGTTCGCGCACCTCGCGCGCGTACTCGCCTGAAGCCAGCACTTCGCGTGCGCGGGCCTCATCCAGGCCCGCCTCCGCGGCCGCCTTCACCAGCACCTCGTGCGAGGCCGGGCTCTGGCCATCGGTGAAATAGCGCTGGAACAACAACTCTTTCAGTGCCTTTTGCTTGTCCGCGCCTTCAAGTTCGGCCCAGTGCAGCAGCCGGTGCGCGTCAAAAGTGTTGTAGATCCGGCTGCGCCCGCCGCCGGGCTCATCGGCCATGCTGAACTTGAAGCCGACCTGGGCGCCGCGCGCGCGTATGTTCTCGCGGTTGGCATTGGCCTGCTCGGCCGAGATGCCGTATTTCTGGGTGATGTGCTCAGTGATCTCCTGGCCCTCGGGCGTCATCTTGGGATTGAGTTCAAAAGGCTGGAAGTGCAGTTCGGCCTGGATGTCGCCGCGCACGCGCTCGAGTGCCTGGTCCAGCGACTTCAGGCCAATCACGCACCAGGGGCAGGAAACGTCGGACACAAAATCGATCTTGAGTTGGGTGGTCATGGGTCAGGCCTTGGGAGTTGTTCTGCGTTAACCGGATTTTGGCTTGCAGCAAGCCAGCTTGCGGTGCGCCCCGGGATATTCAAGTACCCGATGCGTGGTTAATCCACGGTCGCCGCCGCTGGCCGGGGCCTTCTGTGGCAACCGGTTTCAAGAAACTGTCACACAAGCTTCCTAAGATTCCCGCAGCGCAGCATGACCGCAGCTTCGCGATCATCCCCACCTGAAGAAAAACTGGAAAACACCAATAATGTCCGACCTGGCCACCCCCTCCCTCCCGTCCCGCCGCACCGCCCTGAAGTTCCTGGCCACCGCGCCCATGCTGCCGCTGGGCGCCCTGGCCTCCAGCAGCCTGCTGTCGGGCTGCGCCACCAGCGGCCCCGCCGCCGCCGGCAACTACCTGTCTTCCAGCTTCACGTCCATGGCCGCGCCCTCGCTGGCCGACACGGCCGCCATGGCCACCACCACCGTGGGTTCCAGCCTGCAGGTCCGCCTCAAGGACAACAGCACGCAAAGCTACAAGCTCGCCTACCAGCCCTTCTTCGTCACCGGCGACATGGTGCCGGACGGCAAGGGCGGCACCATCCTGAGCGGCGGCTACGTGGACATCAACAACCAGCCCATCATCGACCGCTCGGTGCCCGGCAAGGAACGCCAGATGTTCTCCGACTCGCCCGATGGCACCTCGCTGCTGGGCCTGCCCAATGCCAACGTGCCCGGCGTCAAGGGCAAGGCGGTCTTCGCCGTCGTGCAGTTTGAATACACCACGCGCGACCAGGCCGGCGCCGATGCCTACGGCAACCTGCCCTCGCCCATCGCCGTGCTGACACTGGACCAGGACCCCGCCACCGGCAAGCTCAGCCTCGTGAAGTACCACAACGTCGACATGTCCAAGGCGCACGGCCTGTGGATCACCTGCGGCGCCAGCCTGTCGCCCTGGAACACCCACCTGTCCAGCGAAGAGTACGAGCCCGACGCCCCCTTTGCCGCCGAAAGCGCGCAGTTCAAGAAGTTCAGCAAGAACGTCTACGGCGACGAGACCAAGGCCAACCCCTACCACTACGGCCACCTGCCCGAAGTCACCGTGCACCCCGACGGCACCGGCACGGTCAAGAAGCACTACAACATGGGCCGCATCTCGCACGAGCTCGTGCAGGTCATGCCCGACAACCGCACCGTGCTAATGGGCGACGACGCCACCAACAGCGGCCTCTTCGTCTTCGTGGCCGACCGCGAGAAAGACCTCTCGTCCGGCACGCTGTACGTCGGCAAGCTGGGCAGCGGCTTCTCGGTCGACCCGGCCGCCGAAGGCGCGAAGATCTCCTGGATCAAGCTGGGACACGCCAGCAGCGCCGAGATCGAAAAGATGGCCGACACGCTCAAGCCGGCCGACATCATGACGGTGCTCAAGGCCGACCCGTCCGACGCCAGCTTCACCAAGGTGTTCTACGGCGGCAACGCGAACTGGATCAAGGTCAAGCCCGGCATGGAAAAAGCCGCCGCCTTCCTCGAAACCCACCGCTATGCCTACCTCATGGGCGGCAGCATGGGCTTCTCCAAGATGGAAGGCACAACCGTCAACATCAAGGACAAGGTCGCCTACTCGGCGCTGCAGAACATGCAGGACTCCATGGTCAAGACCGGCAAGGGCTGGAATGCGGCCAGCGGCATCGCCCTGGACAAGGCCCTGATCGCCGGCGGCGTGATGATGCACAAGCTCGACGGCGGCCAGAAAGACCTGGGCGGCAACGCCATCGACAGCGAATGGATGCCGGTGCACACCAAGGCCCTGCTGGTCGGCGAAGACATCGCCGGCGATGCGCTGGGCAACAAGGCCAACCCCAACAAGGTCTCCAACCCCGACAACCTGAAGTTCTCGGAAAAGATGCGCACCCTGTTCATCGGTGAAGACAGCAGCACCCACGTCAACAACTTCATCTGGGCCTACAACGTCGACACCCAACAGCTGTCGCGCCTGATGTCCATGCCCTCGGGCGCCGAGGCCACCGGCCTGCACGTGGTGGACGACCTGAATGGCTGGACCTACATCATGAGCAACTTCCAGCACGCCGGTGACTGGATCCCGGCGCTGCACGGCAAGGTGCAGGCCGTGCTGGACCCGCTGGTGCGCGCGAACTACAAGGACCGCTTCGGCGCGGCCGTCGGCTACCTCACGGCCGACCCCAGCAGCATCAAGCTGGGTTAAGAGCGGAGCCTGCCGAAGATTCGGCAGGCTCAGGGCGAACTGCATTGAAAAGCCCTTCTTCCCTAAAATGCCCTGCAAGCCCGCGGCGCATCGCCTGGGCACCATAGCCCAACGGGAACCCCATGCATTACCGCTACGACGACCTGATCCACTACGCCCAATCCCTGCTCACCGCCGCCGGGCTTGAGCCGGCCAAGGCCACAGCCGTCGCGGAAATCCTGGTCGAAGGCGACCTGATGGGCCACAACACCCACGGCCTGGCCCTACTGCCCGGTTACCTCGGCGAACTCGAGTCAGGCTCCATGGCAAAGCTGGGTGCGCCCACCGTACTGGCCGACCGTCCGGCCGCCCTGACCTGGGACGGTCGCCGCCTGCCCGGCCCCTGGCTGGTGCTAGAGGCCATGGCACAGGCCGCTGAACGCGCCGCCATCCAGGGCACTTGCACCGTGGTGATACGCCGCAGCCACCACATCGCCTGCCTGGCCGCCTACCTGAAACGCGCCACGGACAAAGGCCTGCTGATGCTGCTGACCTGCTCAGACCCCAACACCGCCAGCGTCGCGCCCTTCGGCGGGCTGGACGCGGTGTTCACGCCGAACCCGGTCTCTGCCGGCATTCCCACGGGCGGCGTTCCGGTGCTGATGGACGTGTCTACCTCGGCCACCACCAACGGCATGACCAACCGGCTGCACAAGGAAGGCAAGCGCCTGCCCGCCGCCTGGGTGATGGACGGACACGGCGCGGCCAGCGACAACCCTTCCGTGCTGTTTGAAGAACCCAAGGGCACCATCCTGCCGCTGGGCGGCATGGACTCCGGCCACAAGGGCTACGGCCTCACGCTGCTGGTCGAGGCCCTGACCGGCGGCCTGGCCGGCCATGGCCGCGCCGACCACAAGGAAGGCTGGGGCGCGACGGTGTTTCTGCAGATCATGGACCCGCGTGCCTTCGCCGGCCTGGATGCGTTTGAGCGGCAGACCGGCCACGTCGCCGACGCCTGCCGCACCTCGCGCCCGGCACGCGAAGGCACGGCTGTGCGCACCCCGGGCGAAAAAGGCATCGCGCTGGCCGCGAAGCAAAAGGAAACCGGCGTGGCGCTCTACCCGTCCATACTGCCCGCGCTGGCCAGTTGGGCCGTCAAGCTCGGTGTGACGGAGCCCGCCGCCACGACCTGAAGCGCCGCGCGGCTGGGCTCAGGCCAGCCTGCGTCGCCGTAGCCGGCCCATCACCAGCGGCATGGTCCAGACCAGCAGCGTGACCACCGCCAGCGAGGCCGCGATCGGCCGGCTGACAAAGGCCATGAAGTTGCCGTCGGCCTTGATCATGGAGGTGATGAAGTTCTCCTCCAGCATGCCGCCCAGCACCACGCCCAGGATGGCGGGCGAAATCGGGAAGTCGTTTTCCTCCAGCAGGTAGGCGATCAGGCCGGCCACCAGCATCACGGCCACGTCAAACACCGAGTTGTTGATGGCGAAAGTGCCCACGATGCAGAACAGCAGGATGACGGGCATGAGGATGTTGCGCGGCACCTTGAGGATGTTCCTGGCTGCCTTGATGCACAGGATTCCCAGCGGAATCATGATGATGTTGGCCAGGATGAAGATCAGGAAAATCGCGTAGATGTTTTGCGGGTTGGTCGTGAAGAGCGTCGGCCCGGGGTTCATGTTTTTCATGTAAAGCACGCCGATCACGATGGCCGTGATGGAGTCGCCCGGGATGCCGAACACCAGCGCCGGTATCCACGCGCCGGCCAGCGCGCTATTGTTGGCCGACCCCGACTCCACAATGCCCTCGACGTGGCCGGTGCCGAATTTTTCGGGCTCTTTGGAGAATTTCTTGCTCATCGCATACGACATCCAGGCGGCGATGTCGGCGCCGGCGCCGGGCAAGGCGCCCACTGCGGTGCCCAGCACACTGCCGCGCAGTATCTGCACCGGGTATTTTTTGGCGAGGGCCCACTGCCCCTTGAGCACATTGCCCACCTGCTCCACCACCAGTTCGGCCGGGGGGCTGGTGTCGACCACGTAGCGGATGATCTCCGAAATGGCGAACATGCCGATCATCATGGAAATCATGCCGATGCCGCCCATCATCTCGGCGTTGCCGAAAGTGAAGCGCGGAAAGCCGCCTGGGTTGTTCAGGCCGACGCAAGCCACCATCAGGCCCAGGAACAGGGAGATCACCCCCTTGAGCGGGCGGTCGGAGGTGATGAACACCGCGCAGGTCAGGCCCAACAAGACCAGCCAGAAGTATTCGAAGGAGCTGAAGCGGATCGCGAAATCGGCAAGCGCCGGCGCGGCGACGATCAGTACCACGGTGCCGAACAGGCCGCCCACCGCGGAAAACACCAGGCCCGCGCCCAATGCAACTTCAGCCTGGCCCTTGCGCGTCAGGGCGAAAGCTTCATCGGTGTACGCGGCCGACGCCGGCGTACCCGGTATGCGCAGCAGGCAGCCCGGAATGTCGCCCGAAAAAATCGCCATGGCCGTGGCGGTCACGATGGCGGCCACCGCGGGCACGGGTGCCATGAAAAACGTCACCGGCACCAGCAGCGCGGTGGCCATGGTGGCGGTCAGGCCCGGAACTGCGCCGACGAAAAGACCGTAAACGGCGGCGACCACCATCACCATCAAGGTGTAGGGTTCGAACACCATGAAAAAAGCCTGGCTCACTGCAGTCCACATAAGGGTCAGCTCCTGAAGCGTTGTTGTTGTGCGCGAGTTCCCGGGCGCGGCCTACCAGCTGTAGTTGACAAGAATGCCCCAGGGAAGCGGCACGCGCAGCAGCTTGTAAAACATGAAGTGAATGGCCAGCGTGGTGACCGCGGCGACCAGCAGCGATTTGCCCAGGGGTACGCGCAGCACGCAGAACATGGCCCAGAGGATGAGCGTAGCCGTAGGCAGAAAGCCCAGCTTTTCCGCCGCGAAGATGTAAAACAGCACCGAGGCCACCAGCAGCACAAAGGCCGCCACATGGCGCGGGGACCGCATCCAGTCGCCCGGCAGCACCCACGGCGCCGCCCTGCGCGCCAGCCAGCCGCGCACGATCAGGGCCAGGCCGCAGACAAGAATGCCGCTGGCGACCAGCCCGGGGAACAAGGCCGGTCCCACCTGCTGGCCCGGGATGGTCGGGTAGGACCTGACAGTGAACAGGACCAGCGCTCCGAGGACGGCCAGGACCAGCCCGAAGAAGGCGTCATTGATTTTCATGCGAAGGCTTTCGGGTCGGGCCGGAAACCGGGAAGGGCAAGCCCTCCGGCTTCCGCGCGTTGGAAATGCCGCGCCGCAAGGCGGCGGCTTACTTGGCGATGCCCACGGCCTTCATCGTCGCGCCGAGTTCGGCATCCGACTTGGCCATGAATTTGGCGAAATCGTCGGGGCCCGCGTAGATCACGCCGAAGCCGCGGGTCGCCATGAAATCGGTGTATTCCTTGCTTGCCACGATCTTCCTGAGGGCGCCACTGATCTTGTCGCGCGCCTCTGCTGGTATGCCCTTGGGCGCGACGATGCCGCGCCACGCGGCCATGGTCCAGTCGCTGCCGGTCGCGGCCTTGAGAGTGGGCACGTTCGGGTACAGCGCCGAGGGCTTGTCGTTCATGATCACCAGGCTTTTGACCTTGCCGGCATCGATCAGCGAGCGCGCTTCGGGCAGCGACACCGGTGCGATCTCGACACCGCCCGCGATCATGTCCTGCAGGCCCGGGGCCGCGCCGTTGCTGGGCACCCAGGGCACCGCGGCCGGATCGATTTTCTGGTCGCGCAACATGCCCGCGATGGCCAGGTGCCAGATACCGCCCTGCCCGGTCCCGGACGCCTTGAACTTGCCGGGATTGGCCTTGACGGCGGCCAGCAGGTCGTTGATGGTTTTATACGGCGCGTCGGCCCGCACCTGCACGCCGGCCGGGTCGGCATTGACCAGGCCCAGCGGCGTGTAGGACGCACCGGAGAGCTCGGTCAGGCCTTGCCAGTGCATCATGCTGATCTCGACCGTGGCCATGCCGATGGTGTAGCCGTCCGCCGGGGCCGAGGCGATGGCGGCATGGCCCACGACGCCGTTGCCGCCGGTGCGGTTGACCACGGTGACCGGCTGGCCGAGTTCTTTTTCGAGCAGGCTTCCCACGATGCGGGCCGTGGCATCCGTGCCGCCGCCCGCGCCCCAGGGCACGATCAGCGTCACCGGTCGGCTCGGGTAACCCTGCGCGGCAACCGGAAGCGCGGCGGCAGCCAGTGCCAGGCAGGCCGCGGCGCCGGCGGCGCGTGCAACAAAGGAACGACGGGAAGGGGCAAGCATCAATGTCTCCTTGGATGGCACGGGGAGCCCCCGTGTGTTTTTGAAGTCACTCACTGAAGTCATTCACGCGGCAGGCAAGCCGCCTTGCGAAGCCCGCTGACTCTAGAACAATTGCCATCCCGGGGCACTAGGGTGAACCATGGTAAACATATGACGATTGACAAATGCTCACATCCCATCCTGCCCGCACTGGCCGGCTGGGCCATCAAGCACGGTGTGGCGAGCCGCTTGCCGCCCCCTGAAGCGCAGGTTTTTTGCAAGAGAACCAGCCGCTTAGCACCTTGGCATTACAGAAACTTTCCAAAACGCCCATGCAGCCTCGCATGCCGGGGGTTTCTCCCTAGACGCGGAATTTTTCAGCCTCCACATAATTAGTGCGTCGTTCAAACTAATTGCAAAGTGCTGCGTTTGCAGCGGAACGATCACCGGGATTCAGTTGAGTTTTAAAAACCACATGCCTGATCTGGGCAGAACCATCGGAGACACAAATGAAATTAAAAGCATCTCTTACTGCAATGGCACTCAGCCTGGCTGCCGCCGGCGCATTTGCGCAGGTAACGGTCGGCGTCAGCTGGTCCAACTTCCAGGAGGAACGCTGGAAAACCGACGAGACCGCCATCAAGACGCAGCTTGAAAAGCTGGGCGCCAAGTACATCAGCGCGGATGCCGCCGGCTCTCCCGAAAAACAGCTGGCGGACATTGACGGGCTGATGGCCAAGGGCGCCAAGGTCCTGATCGTGCTGGCCATGGACAAGGACGCCATCCTGCCCGCCGTGAACAAGGCCACCAAACAAAAAGTGCCTGTCATCGCCTACGACCGCCTGATCGAGGCGCCCGGCGTGTTCTACATCACCTTCGACAACAAGGAAGTCGGCCGCATGCAGGCGCGTGCCGTGTTCCAGGCCAAGCCCAAGGGCAACTACGTGATGATCAAGGGCTCSCCCACCGACCCGAAYGCCAATTTCCTGCGYGRWGGCCAGCARGARATCATTGAYGCCGCCGTCAAGAARGGYGACATCAAGATCGTGGGCGAGGAATACACCGAAGGCTGGAAGCCCGAAGTCGCSCARAARAACATGGAGCAGATCCTGACCAAGAACGGCGGCAAGGTCGATGCCGTGGTCGCCTCCAATGACGGCACCGCCGGCGGTGTCGTGGCGGCGCTGAGTTCCAAAGGCCTCAAGGGTGTGCCGGTGTCGGGCCAGGACGGTGACTTTGCCGCCTTGAACCGCGTGGCCCTGGGCACCCAGACCGTGTCGGTATGGAAAGATGCCCGCGACCTCGGCAAACAGGCGGCCAGTGCGGCTGTCAATCTGGGGGCCGGCAAAAAAGTCGATGGCGCGACGTCCTGGAACGGTGGCGAGAAAAAAGTGGCCCTGCAGGCCCAATTCCTCAAGCCCGTGCCTGTCACCCGCGACAACCTTGACGTGGTGGTGAAGGCCGGCTGGATTAAAAAAGAGGAACTCTGCAAGGGAGTCACCGGCAACGTTGCCGCCTGCAAGTAAGCAAGCAGGCAACACAGCTTTCAACCACCTGCTCCCCGCTCTGCGCAAGCAGGCAAGGCAACCGCCCCGCAGGTTGCCCGGGAGCACTGCACCCTCAAGACCATGCAACTTCCTGCCCGATTCCTGCACAACGCCGCCGTCGACTGGCGGCTGGTATTCATGGGGGGCGTGCTCGCCGTCCTGGCGGGCGTATTCCAGGCCCTGTCGGGCGGCATTTTCCTGTCGCCTGAAAACCTCTACAACATCGCCCAGCAAACCGCCGTGGTGGGCATCGTGTCCACCGTCATGGTGCTAATCATCGTGGCGCGGCATATCGACCTGTCGGTCGGCTCGGTGATCGGTTTTGTCGGCGTCCTCATCGCCTATCTTCAATACACCCTGGGCTGGTCCTGGCCGGCGGCGTCACTCGCAGGTCTGGCCGCGGCGCTGGTGGTGTCTGTGTACCAGGGGTGGCTGACCGCCATGCTCGGCGTTCCGTCTTTTGTGGTCACGCTGGGGGGCTTGATGTCCCTGCGCGGCGCGGCCTTCCTGGTGGCCGACGGCAAGACCCAGCCCGTCAGCGACGACACATTTTTACTGCTCGGCGGTGGCTATGACGGCGGTATCGGTGTGACCGCCACCTGGGTCCTGACCGCATGCGTCAGCCTGGTGCTGGTGCTTCGCATGCTGTTGCGCCGCCGCGCCTCCACACGCCACGAGATGCCCAACCAGCCCGTATGGGTGGATGTATTGCTGGTGGCCGCGCCTGTGCTCCTGCTGACCGCATTTGCCGCGGCCATGAACAGCTACCTGGTCCCCAACAAGGACGCGCCCCAGGGCATCCCGATCCCGGTGCTGATCTGGGCGGCCGTGGCGGTGGTGATGTCCTTCATCTCCCAACGGACCCGTTTCGGCCGCTATGTCTACGCCATGGGCGGCAACCCAGATGCCGCGATCCTGGTCGGCATACCGGTCAAGCGGGTCACGCTCATGCTGTTTGCCCTGCTTGGCGTGCTCATCACCATCGCCGCCATCGTGTCGGTGGCCCGCCTGAACGCGGGCACCAATTCGCTGGGCACCGGCATGGAGCTGTTCGTCATTGCCGCCGCCGTGATCGGCGGTACCGCGCTGGCCGGCGGCAGCGGCACCATCATCGGCTCGGTGCTGGGTGCGCTCATCATGCAGTCGCTGGACAGCGGCATGCTGCTGCTGGATGTCTCCATCGGAAAACGCATGATCATCATCGGGCAGGTGCTGATCGTCGCGGTGGTCTTCGACGTGCTCTACCGCAAGTGGGTGCAGGAAAGCTGACATGCAAACCACCACCGAACCCCTGGTCCAGTTCAAGGACATCCGCAAGGCCTTTGGCGGCGTTCATGCCGTGGACGGCGTCAACCTGAACCTGTACGCCGGCGAAGTTGTCGCCGTGCTGGGCCACAACGGCGCCGGCAAATCAACGCTGATGAAAATGCTGGCCGGCGCTTTCCCAATCGATTCGGGCGAGATCCATGTGATGGGGCAGAAAGTGAATCTGCGGAGCCCGGCCGATGCGCAGCAGCAGGGCATCGAAACCATCTACCAGACGCTGGCCCTCGCCGACAACCTGGACGCCGTGGCCAACCTGTTCCTGGGCCGCGAAAAAATGACGGCATGGAATACCCTGGACGACTACTTCATGGAAGCTCAGGCACGCAAGGTGTTCGGCCGCCTGAATAAAAACTTCACCAACATCCATACCCCGGTGCGGCGCCTGTCGGGCGGGCAGCGCCAGGTGGTGGCGATCTCGCGCGCCATCTATTTCAATGCCCGCATCCTGGTCATGGACGAACCCTGTGCCGCCCTGGGCCCGGAGGAGTCCGCCATGGTGGCCAGGCTGGTGCTCCAGCTCAAGGCCGAAGGCGTGGGCATTTTCCTGATCACGCACGACATGCAGGATGTCTTCTCGCTCAGCGACCGCCTCTCGGTGATGAAAAACGGCCGCATGGTCGGCACTTACCGCACGGCCGACCTGAACGAAGACCAGATCCTCGGCATGATCATCGCCGGCAAGCAGCCGGAAGGGCGCGCGCAGGCGCCCCACCGCATCGACTGAACCATGCCATCGGCCATGAAAACCACAGGTGACCAGCAGCTCGTCAAGCGCATCAATCGCAGCGTGCTGATGCGCCTGCTGCGCAACCAGCCGGGCCGCTCGCGCGCGCAGCTGGCCAACTACAGCGGCCTGACCAAGTCGACCGTCAGCCTGCTGGTGCGCGAACTCATCGACGAAGGCTGGCTCAGTGAAATCAGCATGGCCGCCGCCAACGGCGTCGGGCGGCCCTCCACTCCCCTGCAAATCGACTGCCGGTCGCGCGGCCTGATTGGCGTGGAAGTGGCGGTCGATACCTTGCGGGTGGCCAGCGTGTCGCTGCTGGGGCAGGTGTTGTGGTCAACGCAGGAGCCTTTGCGCAGCACCCGGCCGCAGGACGTCTGCAGCCGGATCGCCCAGCTCACGGTGACGGCCCAGGAGCAGCTGGTGTCGCGCGGCGCGCAGCTCTCGGGTATCGGCATCGGCCTGCCCGGCGCGTTTGACGAGGCCACCGGCGTGGTCCGCTTTGCCCCCAACCTTGGCTGGCGCAACGTGGACTTTTTGCCGCAGATCACCCAGGCATTGACTCATGCGGGCCTGCCCCCGGTACCGGTGCATGTGCAAAACGAAGCCGACACCGCCGCGCTGAGCGAATACGAATTTTCCGAAAACGACGGCAAGGACTCGCTGATTTTTGTGAGCTGTGATGTCGGCGTGGGCGCGGGCATCGTGCTCAACGACCGCTTGTTCACCGGCATGCGGGGCATGGCCGGCGAGATCGGCCACAGCGTTCTGGAACTCGACGGTCCCGCCTGCTCCTGCGGACGGCGCGGCTGCGCGGAGACCTTCATCGGTTCAGGCGCCCTGGGCCAGCTGGCGAACGTCCAGCGCTCAGGACACTACCTGGGCGTGCTGCTGCAAAACCTGTGGACCACCTTCGATCCCAGCGTGCTGGTGGTGGGCGGCTCGTCATGCCACCATTTTCCCGACATGGTGAAGGTTGCCCAGGAGACGCTGCAAAGCTACGCCACCGCTGCCGGCGTCGCAGCTCCCACGGTGCGCGTCGCACGTTATGGCTTGCTGGCCTCAGCGGTGGGTGCCGCTGCCATGGTGCTGCACCAGTACCTGCGCCCCATGCATCCGACCGGCCGCCTTGCGGGCAACGGCCAGCCGGCGCGGGACCCAGCGCTGCTCCAGGCGCCGCGCACCTCAGGCGAGCCCGCCTGCGCGCGGTAGGCCTGCGCTGACACGCATCGGCGCTTTTCCCCGATAAGGCGCCACGCGCCCGGCGCGCACAGTGAAAGCACTGCATTTCTGGAGAAGAAAATGTCTTTTGCGCTGTACATGCTCGGGTTCGTGATCTTCCTGGCCGGCGTCATCTGGGGCGCCGTGGAAGCCGGTGTGCCGCACCTCTACATCGGCATAGGCGCGCTGATCTTCCTGGGCATAGGCATCTTCAGCGCCGTGAGCCGCACGCGCAGCAAAGATCCGTCTTAAGCAGGAACGCGCCCGCTATTCCTTCGACATTTCCTGCGGCATCTCCTGCATCCTCAAGGCCTGCTGCAACTGGGCCAGCACCGCGCTCGCGGCCCGCAACCGGGCTTCGTCCATTTGCACGGCCAACGCATTCGCCCATACCTTCTGGCCTGCCTGTATGGTTTGCAGGGCCTTGCGGCCCTTGGACGTGAGCTTTAGCAGCTTGGCCCGGGCATGGGCCGGATTGTCTTCATAGGCGCAGAGCTCGTCTTTCACCAGCAAATCCGCCACGCGCTGCACGCTTTGCCGCGTGAGGTTCATGGCGCGCGCAATCTGCGCCACCGACAAGGGCACACCCTCCACCGCCGCCAGCACCTGCCAACGCGACGAGGTCTGCCCGGCAGGCGCGGCCAGCGCGTCACCTGCCGCAATCAGCAGGCCGTTGAGCTGCATCACCTGCACCACCAGCCAGCTCAGGGTGTTGGCGGCCGGCGTGCGCTCGACCGCTTCGCCGGCAACTCTTGATTTGACAGCATTCTGTCGTTTAACTATACTTTCAGACATGACAACATTCTGTCATATTTAGTCCTCCCCTTCCACCCGCCCGCCTGAAAGGAACTCCCGCCATGCTGAAAACCTACACCGGAAGCTGCCACTGCGGCGCCGTCCGTTTTGAAGCCGACATCGACCTCGGCAAGGGCACCGGCCGCTGCAACTGCTCCATCTGCACCAAGACCCGCAACTGGGGCACCATCATCAAGCCGGACGCCTTCCGCCTGCTGGCCGGCGAGAGCGAACTGAGCGACTACCAGTTCGGCACCAAAAGCGGCCATCACCTGTTTTGCAAGCACTGCGGCGTGCGGCCTTTCGGCCGGGGTTATATCGAGCAGATCGGCGGCGACTACGTCTCCATCAACATCGCCGCCCTGGACAACGCCGAGCCGGAAGAACTCATCAGCGCACCCGTCAACTACTCGGATGGGCGCAACAACGCCTGGTGGAACACCCCTGCGGAGACGCGGCACTTGTAAGAGCGGCTCTTAGGCCATTTAAAACCGGGCGCTACTTCGCGCCCAGTCCCATGGCCCGCGAAATCACCTCTTTCATGATTTCGTTGGTGCCGCCGTAAATGCGCTGCACGCGCGCGTCGGCATAAGCGCGCGTGATCGGGTACTCCCACATGTAGCCGTAGCCGCCGAAAAGCTGCACGCATTCGTCCATCACCTTGCACTGCAGGTCGCTGCACCAGTACTTGGCCATGCTGGCGGTCGCGGTGTCCAGCTTGTCCTGCGCCACGAGCTCCACGCATTTGTCGACAAACACGCGCGCCACCTGAACCTCGGTCTGCAGTTCGGCCAGCGTGTAGCGTGTGTTCTGGTAGCTGGCCACCGGCTGGCCGAAGACCTTGCGCTCTTTCACATAGGCCAGCGTCCAGTCGATCGCCGCCTGCGCCGAGGCCACCGCCGTGATGGCGATCTGCAGGCGCTCCCAGGGCAGTTGCTCCATCAGACAGATAAAACCGCGGTTCTCATGCGCCTCGCCGCCCAGCAGGTTTTCCGCCGGCACCTTCACGTCGGTGAAGAACAGCTCAGAAGTGTCCTGGGCCTTGAGGCCCAGCTTCTTGAGCCGCTTGCCGGTTTCAAAACCCGGCATGCCACGCTCCACCAGCATCAGGCTGGTGCCCTTGGCGCCCGCCGCCGGGTTGGTCTTGGCCACCACGATGACCAGGTCGGCATGCCAGCCGTTGGTGATAAAGGTCTTGCTGCCGTTGAGCAGATAGCTGCCGTCGGGCTGCTTCAAGGCCGTGGTCTTCACGCCCTGCAGGTCCGAGCCGGCTGCGGGCTCACTCATGGCGATGGCGCCCACCATCTCGCCGCTGGCCAGCTTCGGCAGGTACTTCTGCTTCTGCGCTTCAGTGCCGTAGTGCAGGATGTAAGGCGAGACGATTTCGCTGTGCAAGCTGTAGCCAATGCCCGAGAAACCGCCTCGGCCCAGCTCCTCCATCTGGATCACCGAATACAGCTTGTCCGCACCCGAACCGCCATATTCCTCGGGCATGGTCATGCACARAAARCCGTTYTSGCCGGCCTTGTTCCAGACCTTGCGGTCCACATAGCCCTGCTCCTCCCACTGCTCGTGAAAGGGCGCGATTTCCTTGTCCATGAAGCGGCGAAAGGCGTCGCGAAAGGCTTCGTGGTCGGTGCTGAAGAGGGTGCGTTCGATCATGGGGTCACCTGGGGTAAGGCTGAGGGATAAGGCTGGGGAAGTATTTATACAAAGCGTCCGCTTTGTGAAATGAATATACTTCAACAGCCTCCCCTCCCGCATCCCCATCATCCCTGCCTTCCCGAGGAAAGCCATGAGCACCGAAGCCTATATCTACGACGCCATCCGCACACCGCGCGGCAAGGGCAAAAAAGACGGCAGCCTGCACGAGGTCAAGCCGGTCAACCTGCTGGCCGGCGTCCTGGCCGAGCTGCAGCAGCGCAACGGCTTTGACACCGCCGCCGTCGACGACGTGGTCATGGGCGTGGTCTCGCCCGTGGGCGAACAGGGTGCCGTCATCGCCAAGGTGGCCGCGCTCAAGGCCGGCTGGGACTTTCGCGCCTCGGGTGTGCAAATCAACCGCTTTTGCGCTTCGGGCCTGGAGGCCGTCAACCTGGCCGCGCAGAAAGTGCGCTCCGGCTGGGAAGATCTGGTGGTGGCCGGCGGCGTCGAAAGCATGAGCCGCGTCCCGATCGGCGCCGACGGCGGCGCCTGGGCGCAGGACCCGGAAACCAACAGCGCCACGCTGTTCGTGCCCCAGGGCATAGGCGCCGACCTGATCGCCACGCTCGAAGGCTTTAGCCGCGCCGAYGTCGACGCCTTCGCGCTCGAAAGCCAGCAGCGCGCCGCCAGGGCGCGTGCCGCGGGCTACTTCGCCAACTCCGTCGTGCCGGTGAAAGACTTTCTCGGCCAGACCATCCTCGGCGAAGACGAATTCATCAAACCCCAGACCACGCTCGAAGGCCTGGCCTCGCTCAAGCCCGCCTTCGACCAGCTCGGCGCCATGGGTTTTGACGCCGTGGCCCTGCAGCGCTACCCGCAGGTCGAGCGCATCCGGCACGTGCACCATGCCGGCAACTCATCCGGCATCGTCGACGGCGCGGCCGCCGTGCTGGTGGGCTCGGAAGCCGCCGGCAAGACCCACGGCCTGAAGCCGCGCGCCCGCATCGTGGCCGCCGCGCTCAGCGGCGCCGACCCGACCATCATGCTGACCGGGCCCATGCCCGCCACGCGCAAGGCCCTGGCCAAGGCCGGCCTCACGGTGGACCAGATCGATTTGTTCGAAGTCAACGAGGCCTTTGCCGCCGTGGTGATGCGCTTCATGAAAGAGATGAAGGTGCCGCACGACAAGGTCAACGTGAACGGCGGCGCCATCGCCATGGGCCACCCGCTGGGCGCCACCGGCGCGATGATCCTGGGCACGCTGGTCGACGAACTGCACAGGCGAAAACTGCAATACGGGCTGGCCACCTTGTGCGTGGGCGGCGGCATGGGCATTGCAACGATTGTTGAAAGAATCTGAACGCCATGAAGACCATCGAGTACCAGATCGAAGGTGGTATCGCCACCATCACCTTTGACGAGCCCGACTCCCCCGTCAACACCATGTGCCGGCAATGGCAGGACGACCTTGGCGAAGTCACCGCCCAGGTGCTGAAAGACAAGGCCGGCCTCAAGGGCCTGATCCTCGCCTCCGCCAAATCCACCTTCTTCGCCGGCGCGGACCTGAAGGCGGTCATGCGCCTCACGCCCGCCGACGCGCCCAAGGCCTATGCCGAAGTCGAGCGCGTCAAGAAAAACTTCCGCACGCTCGAAACCCTGGGCATCCCTGTCGCCAGCTGCCTCAACGGCACGGCGCTGGGCGGTGGCTGGGAGGTCGCGCTGGTCGGCCACTACCGCGTGGCGGTGGACGACAGCAAGACACAGTTCGGCCTGCCCGAAGTGACACTGGGCCTGCTGCCCGGCGCCAGCGGCGTGACCAAGATGACGCGCCACCTGGGCCTGATGGGTGCGCAGCCCTACCTGGTCGAAGGCAAGACCTTCAATCCGCGCCAGGCGCTGGAGCTGGGCCTGGTGCATGAACTGGTGGCCGACGCCGGCTCGCTACGCGCCAGGGCCCTGGCCTGGCTGGCCGCCAACCCCCAGGCGCAACATCCCTGGGAAGCGAAAGACTACAAAATTCCCGGCGGCACACCCGCCAACCCCAAGATCGCCGCGGCCCTCAGCGTCGCGCCCGCCATGCTCAAAAAGCAGACGCGCGGCCTTTACCCCGCGCCCGAGGCCATCCTGGCCTGCATGGTCGAAGGCACACAGGTAGACCTGGAAACCGCCTTGCGCATCGAAAGCCGCTACCTCGCCAGGCTCATGACCGGCAGCAATGCCAAGGCCATGATCAACACCTTCTTCTTCAACATGAACGCCATCAAGAGCGGGCAGTCGCGCCCGCCGCGCGTGCCCAAGTTCCGGCCCAACAAGGTCGGCATCCTGGGCGCCGGCATGATGGGCGCGGGTATCGCTTATGCGCAGGCCAGCCGGGGCATCAGCACCGTGCTGAAAGACGTGAGCCAGGAGAAGGCCGAAGCCGGCAAGGCCTATAGCAGCAAGATCACCGCGCCGCGCGTCGAGAAAGGCCGCATGACGGCGGCCGAACAAAGCGCCCTGCTCTCGCGCATCACCGCCACGAGCCAGGCCGCCGACCTGGCCGGCTGCGAGCTCATCATCGAAGCCGTGTTCGAGCGCCGCGACCTCAAGGCCAAGGTCACGCAGGAGGCAGAACCCCTGCTTGCGCCTGGCGGCTTTTTCGCCTCCAACACATCGACCCTGCCCATCTCCAGCCTGGCCACGGCCAGCGACAGGCCTGAAAAATTCATCGGCATCCACTTCTTCAGCCCGGTCGACAAGATGAAGCTGGTCGAGATCATCCGCGGCCAGCAGACCGACGACGAAACCGTGGCCCGCGCCTTTGACTATGTGCAAGCCCTGGGCAAGATCCCCATCGTCGTCAACGACTCGCGCGGCTTTTACACCAGCCGCACCTTCGGAACCTTTGTGATGGAAGGCGCGGCCATGCTGGGCGAAGGCATCCCCGCCGCCGCCATCGAGAACGCCGGCATCCAGGCCGGCATGCCGGTGGGCCCGCTGGCCGTGCTTGACGAAACCGCGCTCTCGCTGAGCGTGCACGTGCTGGACCAGACCCGCACCGACTTCAGCGCCGAAGGCAAAACCTACACCGCCACACCGGGCGAACTACTGGTCGAACGCATGGTGAAAGAATTGCATCGCCCCGGCCGCGCGGCCGGCGGCGGCTTTTACGACTACCCGGCCGAGCCCGGCGCGAAGAAGCACTTGTGGCCCGAACTCAAGCCCTTGTTCGAGAAACCCGGCACCGCCTGGGACATCGAGGAACTCAAGGACCGGCTGCTCTATCGCCAGGCCGTGGAGACCGCACGCTGCCTCAGCGAAGGCGTGCTGACCACGGTGCACGACGCCAATATAGGCTCCATCTTCGGCATAGGCTTCCCGGCCTGGACCGGCGGCGCCATGCAGTTCATCTACGGCATGGGGCTTGAGGCCTTCACCGGGCGCTGCGATGAACTGGCCGCCAGATTCGGCCCGGGCTTTGCGCTGACCGATGCGGTCAAGGACGCGATCCACAAACACCAGCCGGTGTATTGAGCGGCCTCACTCCCCTTCTCCCATTCACCTCAACGTTCTCCATTTCATGCCAAGACTCCACAACAAGATCAGCCTCATCACCGGTGCCGCCCAGGGCATAGGCCTGGCCACCGCCCTCAAGTTCGCGAAAGAAGGCGCCACCGTCATCGTCTGCGACGTCAAGCAAGCGGGTGTCGATGAAGCGGTGAAGCAATGCCGGGCCCTGGGGGCCCAGGCTGTCGGTTATGTGATGGACGTGACGCAGCGCAGCATGATCGACGCCGTGGTCGGCAAGGTCAAAGACCAGTTCGGCCGCATCGATGTGCTGGTCAACAACGCCGGCATCACACAGGACGCGCGCCTGCAGAAAATGACGCTGGAGCAGTTCGACAAAGTCATAGATGTAAACCTGCGCGGCGTCTTCCACTGCGCGCAAGCCGTCGCCGACACCATGGTGGCCCAGGGCAGCGGCGTGATCCTTAACGCAAGCTCCGTCGTCGGCATCTACGGCAACTTCGGCCAGACCAACTACGCCGCCAGCAAATTCGGCGTGATCGGTTTCACCAAAACCTGGAGCCGCGAACTGGGCCCCAAAGGCGTGCGCGTCAACGCCGTCGCACCTGGTTTTGTCGCCACGCACATCCTGGACACCATTCCAGAGAAAGTCCTCAAAGAGATGGAAGCCCACGTTCCCCTCAAGCGCCTGGGGCGGCCCGAGGAGATCGCCAATGTTTATGCCTTCCTCGCGAGCGACGAGGCGAGTTATGTCAATGGGGCGGTGATTGAGGTGTCTGGGGGGATGTCGGTTTAGGCAAAGGCGAAAACGTTTGGGTATCGGCGTAGGGAGATCAAACTTCAGCGAGCCGCGCTTCAATTGTCTTCAGCATATTCACCGCATCCGCACCTTTGTTGTTGTGCCTGATTTGATGCTCAAGAAGCGTCTTGGCTTTCTCCAGGCGTGCTTGAGTTGGCAGCCAATGCGCCATGAGGATTTTCGCCACCGCGATATGGCCTTCATCCAATGCCTTCAGCATGGGGTCATCACTTTTTTGGCTCAACGCAGATTCATAGTGCTCAATGGCGTTGGGATTGGCGCCGCGCTTGAGCAGCATGCTGACGAGTTCAACGTTTCCGTTCTTTGCCGCCTTGTGCAGGAGCGTTATCTGGTCGGTGCCAGTCGCGTTGACATTGCAACCAGCATCCAACAGCAGTTCAACCACGTCGGCATGCCCATCACTTGCAGCATCCAATATGGGTGGTTCAGGCTCAAAAGAACTAAACGCCGCATATGGCGTATCCAGATCAACGCCCAACTTTGTCATCGCCTTGATCTTGGCCAGGTCATGCCCGCGAATCGCCTTATGAAGATCGCGTGGCACATCACCGGTGTAGGCGTCGGATGGCGGCGAGGAAATCATGCCCCGCGCCTTCAGGTAATCCACCGCTCCCTTGATGTATCCAAGCCTCCAGTAAAGATTCTCTCCATTCGCCAGCTTGACATTGAGATCCAGACCGATCGACTCAGCAAATGCGAGGAATGCAGGAATTTCTTCTTCGCTGTGCGTTCTGAGGTCGAGCAAAGCCGGTACGCCATTGGCGTCCACCGTAGAAGGATCCGCGCCATGCTCCATCAGCAGTTTGCAGGCGCCTTGATATCGATAGACGATCGCATAGTGAAGCGGTGTTTGTCCGGCAGCGTTTCGGAGCGTGAGGTCCGCACCGGCCTTGACCAGCATCTCGATGACATCAAGCGATTCGTTGTTGATGGCGAGGTGCAGGGGCGTTCTGAACCCATCCTCTTTGATTCGCTTGTCAGGCGTCTGAACGTTCACATCCGCGCCTGCTGCGATCAACAGCTTGACGATGGGCTTCTTGTCCTTCAGGACCGCCACATGGATGGGGTACACACCGGGCCGCACCTCCTGGTTCGGGCTGATGCCTTTGGCCAGAAGCCGCTTGATCTCGGTCGATTTGCCTTTTTCCAGGGCCGTGATGAGGGCAAAGTCGTCATCGAACTCGGCCACGGCGGCCACAAACTCCGCCTCTTTCGCCTTGGCCTTGCCGATTCGAACCAGCTTGGTGACGTCGCCTGTGCGGCTGTCGTCGATGCTGGCGCGCAGGTGCGTGGCGCCCAATTCAATCAACTCGTTCAGCAGTGTCTGGCTGTCCAGGCCCAGCTCCATGAACCGCAATTCCAGGCGCCTGCCAAAGCGTTCCAGACGCTCGACGCGAATCCGTTCATCTGCATTCGCTTGCACGCAACGCAAACCCAGCGCCCCGAGGGCCTGGCGGGCGGCATCCCACGCATCACCGGAAGCAGGCTTTAAAGCTTCCAGCCAGCGCTGGCTGGTAGCGTCGTCTTCAAAACAGAGGGTGGCAATCGTTCTTACTTCTGACATGGGGTACTACTGGCGTTCATCTTGCTGTGAAACAGGGCATCTGGAGTTGCCTGCGTCTTATGGAAGCTGGTGGGGTCGGGAACTGCGCGCCGGGTCTGGGGCGGTCGATCAGGTCCATCAAAGTCGCGCAGCGCTTGCCTACTTGATGCACGCCGTGAAGTGGTTGTTGCCGTTGGACATGCATTGGTAGAAGGCGCGGTCCCTGCCCGTGGCGGACTGGCAACTGCCCAGATTGGTCTCAGCCTTGGCGCGACGAAGCCTGGCGGCGTTGTTGTCGTAGTCGGCCTGGGTGATGTAGCCGGTTTTCAGGTTCTTGGCACTCACTTCCAGCGCCGTATCCGCCTGGTCCTGCGCATTCCTGACCGCACTGGCGCAGTCCAGCGGCACCTCTTTGCTGTCTTTGGTTCCCAGGGCCTTTTCCATCCCCTTGGCAAASTCCTGCACGTCTTTGGGAATCTTTTTGGTGCCGTCGGCGTTGTACTCGGTGGCGCGCGCCTTGCCGTTGTTGTCGCCGCCAAAACTGCTGTTGCTGTGCAACTTCAGTGGTTCGACGCTCTTTTCGGTGGCGGGCGGTTGCGCGCCGTAGTGGGTCTTGCCCTCGGCATCCACCCATTTGTAGACGCCCTGGGCATGGCCCGGGGAGGTGGCGAACAGCAGAGCCAAGCTCATGCCGAGAAATTGGGAATTGATTTGCAGGCGCATGGTGGGGTCAAGATAAAAAATAAAATTCACCGGGAAAAAATCGCAGCGAAGCGTGGGCGGGCTTCCATGGCGCAAGGCCTCGCCATGTTTCAGCGAGCGGGTTCAGTCGCCAGGTTTTCGAGTTTTAGCTGCAACCGATTTACGCCGATCACCGCCCTCTTGGTCATGACGCTCTTGAACAAAGGCAAGAGCGTGGCTTTGAATAGCAAGTTCTCGTTGCGACTGAGCATGCGCCATGTAACGCGACAGGAATCAGCGCCCCTTGCCTGAAATAGCATTTCCATTCTGGGCATCAAAGGCGAGAACTCGCCCTCTGTAATCAACACCTTGTTGGATTGGGCCTCTTTAACGCTGATTTTGATTTTTCTCTTGCCTCTGAGAGGGAGAGTGACTGTTTCCAGATATTCCTTGCCGCGCTGGGCATGCTCAAGCGTGTTGGCTGACTCTATGAATAAAACACCCGGAAACCACTCGGCAAAATGCTCAAGATTTGTCGCGTATTGATACGTGGCCTCGACCGATCTGGCAATGGTTATGGTCTGTTCAGTGAGTAGCTGCAATGCAATTCCAATTTTTCAAACCTATCGGGAGCCAACGCTGTTGCCCCACCCAACACAGCCGCAGAAGGAGGCATGACCGAACACCTTTGTTCGCGGGGCAAACAAAAGCCTCGAATGTTACGGGGGTACGGGAATGTAGTCTTGAATCAAAACGACATTTCCGGTGCATCCAGTGGAACTGGGTGCAACAGGAATTGCGGGCGCATACACACGGCCGCGGGCAGGATCCGAAGCTATCAACGCAGCTTCAGTGCCTGCCTCAAGCGGTAAGGCCAATAGGATTCCTGGGTTTCAATGGCGCGTTGCAGATCCGTTGGGTTCAGGCCCGAGTAGCGTTTCACTTCCCGGCTCAAGTGCGCTTGATCGGAGAATCCCATTGCAAGAGCGACATCCACCAAAGACGGGCCGCCAAATGCGTTGGAGCCGTGCCCCCGCGCCAATGTCGACTCCATGCGTACCAGCCCACGGATCGCACGCATGGGAAGTCCCAATTGCCCTTTAATGAGCCGCTCTCGCTGGCGCGTGCTTTGCCCCAGGGTTGAAGCGGATGCACGCAGCGCCACCGCATCAACCCAGTCGTTGAACAAGGACAGGCCGTCCGGCGGCGTTGCTGCCGGCTGCGGGGAACGCACGGGCATCCAGCGAGGCGTTAAAAAAGCTTCAATGATTTGAATGCGTTCCAGGTCATCGCCGGCCTGCAGGACGGCAATCGCCATCTGCTGCCAGTCCTTGCCGAGCACGGTTTGCAAATTCCTGGCCTGATCGAGCAAACCGGCCACATTCAAATGTGTCAGCGCATGAAAGGCATCCGGAAAAATAGTCAATGAAAATCCAACAGCGGGGCCGTGGTTTTTCCAGACGCTGGGTTGCGTGCGGGGGCCGCGCAAGACAACCCGCCTTGACGACGGGGGCCAGTCATCAACACCGACAGGCATTGATGACCTTCCACCATGAATCAACCAGACAATGCTGACCAGCGGAGATACCGGCAAATGGCTGAAGCTTTGTTTGGGACTCAGTTGGGCGTCCAGGGTGTCGCGCACCACATAAGCACACACGCAATCCGCCAGCAAGGGCGAAGGCAGGAATAGCGATGTGCGCGTGCCGGGGTGTATTGCCCCGTCATCCACATCAAGATGGTTTATTGCCATGTTCTGCATTCAACAACGAGGCGATCACGCCTACAGTCCCCAGGAAAAGCGGCCGGCAACCGACTTCCCTTGAATCTGCAATATACCGGCGTCATTTCTGACGGCGAGGGAGAAATCCCCGGGAAGCTGCGAGTCTCCAGGATTGGTGAATCGGAGCAGCAACACCTTTTGCGTGGTGTCGAAGGCCTCAACCTTGAGCTGGCGCACGGGAATCTCCACGCTACGGATGCTCCCAGGCATGGCAATGCTGAGGCCGGCAATGGACGGCCGGCTGTCGCCACCCACGACGATGTCCAGAAGATAGCCCTCGGCTTCGAATGAAACGGAGCTGGTAGCCAGCGCGTTGGCGCACGCGCTGATCGCTACAGCTGCTGCAATGAGGCGACGCCGCACAAGTCCAGTCATGGCGATATCCCGTTCCTGGGCCCCTCAAGCGACGAGGCGTTGGCATCAGGACTCATCTTGCGAAAGCACAGCCCAAGCAACAAGCCAAGCACCCCACCGACCAGGACGACAGAGCCAATCAGGGGAAATCCGTGAAGCATAGGTGTCCCTATGGTGCACAGAAAAAACGCGAGCGCCGACATTGAACTCGCCGCGGTGAAACAAATCGCAAAAAGCGCCGCCGGCAAGCGGTAGAAATGCGGGGCGTCACGGCCGATGAGGAAGAGTATTTTCCAGGTGGCCACGGCCGCCAGCAAGGTCGACCCAATGGTGGCGAGCCACACGCCCCCCGCCAACGCCATTACCCACCACCAGAAGGCCAGAAAAATCGCGTTCCCAAGGCCCGAGGCCAATTGGTTTGCGCTCGGCCATCCCCAAGAGATTGCGCCGGAAGAAAATGCCTCGAGCGCCGTGAGGCAGGGCATCCACAGCAAGGGCCCGATCCCCAGAAAGCATGCCGCAACGACTTTGAGGCTGGGCGGTCTGCGCGTATGCAGGTTCTGCGATCGATGAATCATGCAGGCGATTCTAGGCGTGCAGCCTGCGAATGGCCTCCTCAGCCCCTCCAGCATTCAGTCGTTAAATTCACTCGGATGAATCGTCTCGTAGACATGGCCTTCGCAGCAGAACACCACCATCCAAAGTCCAAACTGATGCGCTGGATCAGCGGGTATCAGCTGGTTGAGCGCCTTTGCGACGGATTGTTTGAGCGCCGGATCAATGCCTTGCCCGTCCGGCGACGGCGTTTCAACCGTCAGCATCACCAGGGCCTCTTTTTCATAGAGCTCAACTTGCGGGAAAGACCACCGGGCAGCCGTTGCCTCGACAAAAGCGGCGGCTACCTTTTCAGGAAGTTCCGGCTGGGAAGTAAAGGTACCCATGGGATGTGATGTGAGTCCGCAACGCGGTAAATCAGCGATGCCAGATGATGCTGCACAGCAAGGGCTCGTCAACAAGATCATGAGGAAACGGAACTTTTCACCGAAATTAGTTCCTGCTTTTTCGTTCAAAAACCGGCTTGGGCTATTGACGGATTAATCCCAAACGACCCGGGGGAACTGTCGCCGGGAAGGGAGCCTTCGAGGCCGGGCAACCCGCAACCGATAAATGCCCCGGTTCGAACAAGCGTCATCCGGGCCCTCCCCTATTTGGGGGATATACGGGCCAGGGCCCTGCACCCGTGACATATTCCGCATTCCCCGCCCTGAAGTCGCCCCTCGGGAAACTACCCAGCGAAGGTGTGCAAAATGACATGGCGCGCCGGCGCCTGACCTGTCAGTATTCGGTAATCGTCAAGGAAACACATGCCCGCCGTTCTGACCACCCGTTCGCCCCTTACCGAAGCCCTTACCCTTGAGAACACCGGGCATGCCGACAGCGCCGCGCGTGAGCACCGCTACAACAGCCTGATCGCCAAAATGGCCGCGCACCAGCAAGGCAGCGGCCCTGTACCTGCGAAGGCGGACTTCGAACAATGGAAAGAAGACGTCGCCTACAGCCAGGCCATGCGAAGGCTGCTGGCGGACGCACCCCTGCGCCACTAAGCCCGAGGCCAGGCGACGGGCCCCCGGCGGTTCAGCCGAGGCGCTGGATCAGGTCTTCCAGGGACTGGAAATCAACCGGTTTCACCAGGTGGCAGTCGAAACCGGCGCTCTGGGTCCGGTTCTTTTCTTCCTCATTGCCGTAGCCGGTGACGGCCGCGATGAGCATGCCGGCGCCGTGCGGCAAGCCGCGCAAATGCCCGGCGACCTCAAACCCATTCATGCCGGGCATGCCGATGTCAACCAGGGCGGCGGACGCTTCATAGCTCTTGGCGATCTCCAGCGCGTCCGCCCCGCTGTAAGCGACCTTCGCCGAGTGTCCCAACAGCCTGAGAATCTCCGCAAGGCTGTCGGCCGCGTCGCGGTTGTCGTCAATGACCAGGAATTTTTTCACGGGTGCATCGGTCGCCGCCGCCTTGTCCACACTTTTCCCGGGAATGGAAAACCTGAACCGGCTTCCTTTGTCGGGGCCCTCGCTTTCGGCGCTGAGCACGCCGCCGTGCATTTCCACCAGGGACTTAGCCAGCGTCAAGCCTATGCCCAGGCCGCTTTCCTTGGCGGCGGACTGCATGTCGCCCTGGGAGAACAACTCAAAAATCTGCTCGATCGCGCTTTTCGTGAGGCCCAGCCCGTTGTCGGACACCTCGGTCCAGACCTGGGCGCCCTCCACCCAGCAGCGCAGCGTGATGCGCCCTCCCGCCGGGGTGTATTTGGCCGCATTGGTCAAGAGGTTCTGGATCACCTGGGTCAAGCGGATGCCGTCGGCGTCCACATAGACCTCGTCCTGCGGCAGCTCCGCGGCAAAAGTGTGGTGCCTGGCGTCCATGATGGGACGCATGGCCTCCGCCGACCGGCTCAGGACCTGGTTATAGAGGATGGTCTCTTTCTTGAGCCGTATCTTTCCTGTGCTCAGGCGCCCGACGTCCAGCAGGTCGTCCACCAGCCGCGTCATGTGGGTGAGCTGGCGGTCTATCATCTCGCGGCTGTTTTTGACGACAGGGCTCGGCGAGGGCTCAAGCTGCAGAACGGTGACTGCGTTGCGGATGGGCGCCAGCGGGTTGCGCAGCTCGTGCGCGAGCATGGCCAAAAATTCATTCATGCGCCGGCTGGAGCGCTCCAGTTCCTCGAGCCGCCGGCGCTCGGACATGTCGCGGGTGATCTTGGCGAAGCCGCGCAACTGCCCTTCGGCGTCCCGGATGGCGGTGATGACGACATTGGCCCAGAAGCGGGAGCCGTCCTTGCGGACCCGCCAGCCCTCTTCTTCCGCGCGGCCTTTTTCAAGCGCTATCCGCAACTCGTTCTCGGGCATGCCGAGCGCCAGTTCCTCGGGCCGGTAAAACAGGCTGAAGTGGCGGCCTATGGCCTCGGCCGCGCTATAGCCTTTGAGGATCTGCGCGCCCGTGTTCCAGCTTTGAATGATGCCCTCGGGGTCGAGCATGTAGATGGCATAGTCCTGCACGCCCTCCACCATCAGGCGCAGCCGTTCCTCGCTTTCCCGCAGGGCCTGCTCATGCCGGCGCCTTTCGGTGAGGTCGCGGGTCACCTTGGCGAAGCCCGCATGGCTTCCGTCCGGGTCGATCAGCGAGGTGATGACCACATTGGCCCAGAACCGCGAGCCATCCTTGCGGACCCTCCAGCCTTCATCCTCGAAGCGGCCGTTCTGTTTGGCGAGTTTGAGTTCCTGCTGGGGCCATCCGGTGGCCCGGGCTTCGTTCGTGTAAAACATGGAGAAGTGCCGCCCCATCACTTCATCGGCGACGTAACCCTTGATGCGGGTCGCGCCGGTATTCCATGACACCACGTGGCCGCCCGGATCCAGCATGAAAATCCCGTAATCGACCACGGAATCGACCAGCAGGCGGAAGCGCTCGATGCTGACGGAATCCACGGGGAGAACGGTGGTGAGGGTCATGGCAGTCAATCTCCTGCTTTGGCAAATGGCGCGCAGGTTTCACGGCATCCCAAGAGGCCAGGCAAAAAAAAACCCGGGCGGCCCGGGCCTCAAAACTGGTAAATCCAGAGGAGTGGTGCGGCCCCCTAGAGGGGTTCGCCGCCTCAATATAGCCAAGCCAAAAGTAACATTGTGTAGGAGAACGCCGCGTTCCATCGCATGCGACAGCGCCCTTGGGGCCGGCTGCGGCGCGGTGTCTTACTGCTTTCGTCGTATGACGAAGGCATTGCCGGCCTGCTCAAACCCCAGCGCCGGGTAGTAAGACATGGCATTGGGCGCCGAGAGCAAGATCAGGGACACCTGATCCCCGATGATGGCTTGTGTGCGCCGGATCAGCTCCTTGCCGATGCCGGTGCCCTGGTATTTTTTGTCCACGGCGAGGTCCGAGAGGTAGCAGCAATAGGCATGGTCGGTGAGCGAGCGGCTCAGGCCCACCAGCTCATGGCCTACCCACGCCGAGAGCAGCAGACTGGGCGCCGCGAACATGCGGGCGATTCTGGGCAGATCACCGGTTGGGCGCTTGATGCCCGATTGCTCGAAGACGCGCACGACATCAAGCGGGTCCAGCGGGTAGTTGTGGCGGTATTCAACATTGATGTTTGTCATGGGTCAGGGCTGAAGTTTGTCTTGATCGTTTTATCCAGCATCGGCCGTCGCCGCAATAGACACTTTCAGCCCAAACGCCCCAGAACAGGCAGCTTCGCGCCTCGATGCGTTTCGGCATCACACCACGACAACATCGCCCCATGCCAGCCCGATATACAGCCCGCTCCAGAGAAAGAACATGCCAATGGCAAACAGCACAAGGACCGCGGTGAACCGGTCGACAGCGGTCATCTCGATCCAGCCGCCATCTGTCAGAAGTTCCAGGAGTATGTCGATCCAACGCACGGGTTGCGTCCGGATTTCCGGCTCGTGCCTGGAAACCAGGACCTTCCAGGCCCCCACCAGAAACAGGCCGCCGATAAAGCAGCAGAGGACGGCGAAGGCATCAATCATGAATGCAGGAGATACGTGTTGCGCGTGAAGTGTTCAGGCTTCGGCAATGACCGCGATGGACACTTTGAGCCCAGGCACCCGAACCGGCAGCTTCGCCCCCTGCCGCGCGGGCGGGTTCACCGGAAACCATTTAAGCCACTCTTCATTCATGCCGGCGAAGTCGGCTTCTTCCAGAATGATGACGGTGGCGCTCACAACCTTGTCGAGGGAAGAGCCCGCGGCCTTGAGGATGGCGGACACGTTGTGCAGGCACTGCCGGGTCTGTTCCTGGATGGTCTCGCCCGCAATCTTCCCGGTGGCGGGATCGTGCGGCCCCGTGCCTGAGACGAACACAAATCCTGCGGCCCGCACCGCCTGGCTATAGGTCGGTGGCGGGCTTGGAGCGTCGAAGGTTCGAATGATGTCTCTTGCCATGAATGTCATCCGTGTAGCGGGATATTGAGGGGATGGACGCGACCAGGTCCCGCAACGATTTTAGGCGGCTGGTCTGCGGGTTGCCTCCCAATAATGGACTAGATTCTGAGGGAGTCAACGTATTCATGCTTCAAGATGATCCGCGCCAGGCGATGCTCAAGGTAATTGACGAAAGGCTTGTTTCCATCCGACCTGAAAACAAAGTACTCGCCGTATTGATTCGTGGCATAAACAGTCAGGGCGTAAGTCGTGTTCTCACCGTTGCTGTGGTCTTCGTCTTGGCGGACGACTACCGCGCTTCGGCCTTCAAATGCAAATCTCGGATCATTCGAGTGAATGACACTTTCCTGAAACTGCCGCATGGCCACGTCGATGCGGCTTTCCCCCGAATGACGCCTTGCATACAGGGCATAAGCCGCAATTCCAAGCGCTGAAAGCACAAAGAGCGCGGCTGAGAAAAAATTAACGTCGTACATGAGCGGGAAAGCCCCGTTGAAGTTGATTGACTGCCCAGCAGACTGCACGAAGCCTTACAGACGCCGGTTAAAGCAAACTCTTATAAGACCAGCCAAAACAGGCGACCCCACCCTTGCCCGCGGAAACACTGCCGTCCACCCAGTCGCAGTTGGGGCCGCGCTGCGGCAACCTCACGCCCATGGCCGTGAACCTGGAAGGACGCGCCGGGTCGCGCGAGACCTCGGCCTGCAGAATGTCTCCGGGACTGAACCCCATGCCGCTCGGAACCAGCACCTTGCCCACCACATTGCGGCCGGAAACGGCGAGCGCCGCGTACTGGTTCTCCCTGGCCCGCAAGGACATGGCACACACGATGTCGCGCCGCATACATGAGCTGCCGGCCAGGATATCGCTGTCCGGGACGTCCGACAGTGAGACCACCACGCCATAGACTCGCTCGCCGGCGGCCTTCTCCATGAATTCCGGCGAAGGCTGGCTCGCACAGGCCGTGAGCAACACGGCCGCTGTAGCTGTGAGGAGAACTGAACGCATCGGCAAATTCCTCTTGAACTGTTTTCTTATGAATGGGAGCAACTCTTGCCGCGACTCCAGGGTCCAGTACAAGCAGTCCTGACCGCTAGCTTTGATCCGGATGGCTTGACCCGCGCGACTTTTCCTTATCTATGGCGGCACTGACTATTTTCAGCAGCGGCATGACAACCCAGACTCCTGCGAAGACCGCATACAGGGACCACACCACGAAGAGCGCGCTTCCCCGTGCATGCGGCCCCTTATAGGCGATGACGGCCAGGCCGAGCAGTAGCCAGCCGGCAAATGCAATGATGAGCCGCTTTGTGGTGTTCATTGTCTTCATTCAGTGCCACTGTCAGGTCGGGGCTTTTGACGCATTCTTTCGCGCCACGCCCTCAAGGTGAACCCGGCGGGCTTCGTTCCGCCGTTCACGCTCAACGCGGCGACAAGCATTGCATCTCGTGGCACGTGTTTCGACATTGCCTTTTGCGAGCTCGTACCACCACTTCTGCTGGGTGGCTCGCCAGATTTCCTCTTTTGCGCAGTCCTGGCACTTGAACAGGACGTCCATGTAGTAACCGCGCTGGACAAAAGCCGGAGTGCCATAGCTGTTGGAGGGCGCGAGCGATTCCGGATTGCAGGGCGTTGTTCCCTTCGTGACTTCGCGACGAGGCTGGTCTCCAACCAGCTTCGCGGACATTGCTGCGCGCACTTTTCGCTTCCCCAGGATTTCAGTGCGGCGTTGTTTATTGCTTTTCATGATCTTTGGCCTGGGTTCCAGGGCGAGACATATCGCAAAATCGGTGATATCAGGCGCAGTGGTGATCGGCGAGATGAGAGATTAGACATGAATGTCCCGTGCCACCCATGCCTCAAGAGCATTGCGAAATCCGCCGGTGAGTTGAGGAAAACGCATCGCTGTTTCGCGCAATGCATCTTCTGTGAGCGCGACAGAATGTTCAAGCAACTCGAGCACAACTTCAGGGTGCCGGCCACTGCCCCATTCGACCGATGCTTCGCATAACTCCGGCTCCGTGGTGAGGTGTTTCACGCCGATCATGATGGCCACCGAGTCAGCCTCATGATCCGCCGCGTCCGGAAATATGCACTCAAGCCAGGCAATATGGCCCTGGTACTCGGTCAGGCTACCGATCGACGAAGATCCTACGCTGAACTTGAACAGCGGATACGCAGAAGCAACCGCACGCTCAGCCTCATGCAGCAAAGGCAGAAAAATGCGTTCCAACTCGATCACCGCATGCACGGGTTCAATCGACATATGGTCTCCTAACATGGGAATGATTCGGGCTATTCACGCGATGGCGTACTGGTAGCCGAACTGGGTTGTATGGTCATCGGCAATCCGTGGTGGTTTGCGATGCCTCCGCGCATACCGGACGCGGCAGGAGCAGGAAGCTGCCGGCGAGCAACGCCACCCCCACCACGGCCCTCAGCGGCCACGACAATTTCCGAAAACCATAGCCAAGCGCCGCCAGCATTGCCAAAGCGACCAGGCCGAAAACCACACTGATCGCGCGATCATCAACAAGGCGACCGCAGAGAACCACGGCATAAAAAGCCGCAAGCAAGGACACGGCCAATGCTGCTGCACCAGCAAGTGTTGCGGTAGCGACTTTACCGGCGAACAGGAGATATTGAGGCGCTGGCAAGGACTTCATTGGCATCCCGCCTTCATCTGCCGCAACCAGGCCCCAGGCGCCAGACCCACACTGCCCTTGAAGCGCCGGCTGAAGTGGCTCTGATCGGCAAAGCCGCAGGCGGCTGCGACCTCGGCCAGGCCCTGCCCGGCCAGCATGGCGGACTGGGCGCGTTCCAGGCGCACGGCATTGAGGTAGATGTGCGGCGGCACGCCGAATTGCCGGGCGAAGGCGCGGGTCAGGTGCACGCGCGAGAGGCCGGCTTCGCGCGCCAGCGCGTCCACGGTGATGTCCTCGCCGTAGTGGCTGCGCAAATAATCGCGGATGCGGGCCATGCGGGCGGCGCCGGCGGCCTTGCTGTCGTCGCCGGCGCTGCGCCGTTCACCGTAGCGCTGCAGCAGCCGCACCAGCACATCACGCGTGAGCTCCTCGGCGCGCAGCGATTCCTGGGCCTGCCCGGCCACGCCTATGGCCAGTGCCAACGCGCGCCCCATGGCTGCGTCGCGCACCACCGGCTGGCGGAAGTAGGCGGCCATGTCGAGACCTGCCTCCTTGTCGCGGCATTCGTCGACCACCTGCGGCGCCACGTACAGCATGCTGTAGCCAAAACCCTCCTGTGTGCCGCGCTGGCCGTCGTGCGGCTCGTCGGGATTGAAAAGGATGACGTCGCCGCGCAGGCTGGCGTGCAGCGTGCCGCCGCAATGAAAAGTCTGCACGCCGGAGGCGGTGACGCCTATGGAGTAGGTTTCATGGCTGTGGCGCTCGAAGCTGTGCTCGGTGAAGTGGGCCTTCATCTGCGTCACGCCGGCCAGGGCGCCTGGGCAAAAGTTTGCCCAGTCTTTGGCGGTGGTTTCCTGGGCATGGTGCATGAAACAATCGTACAAGACGCGGCGGGCACGGACAAGCAGACTCTCCTCTTTCATACACGCAAGAGGAGTTTTCATGAAAACAGACGCCATAGACCTGCAGGCCAAGCTCGCGAGCTTTGAAGGCCACTGGCAGCCGCGCACCGTGAGCGAGTTCAACGGCCACGACGTGATGGTGGTCAAGGTGCAAGGTGAGTACAGCTGGCATTCGCACCCCGACAGCGACGACTTCTTCCTGGTGCTCAAGGGCGAGCTGCACATCGACATCGAAGGCCGGCCCACCGTGATGCTCAAGCCCGGCCAGCTCCATGTGGTGCCGCGCGGCGTGCGGCACCGGCCGCGCGCGGTTCAGGAAGCGCACTTGCTGCTGATAGAGCCGACCGGCGCGCCCAACAGCGGTGATGCGGCGACGGCGGCGCCGCGGCGGGTGATCTGAGGCAGGCAGCCCAAACCTGGCGGAGAGGCAGGGGAAATCCAATTACTTGACTTTGTCAATTAATTGCTTGACGATAGCCGCATGGCCTCGTCAAACTCCCCTACCCTCCCCACTCCCCTCATTCCGGCGCCTTCCGCGCCAGCCGCCAGCACCGCCCACATCAAGGCGATCCGCGGTTTCAACCGCTTCTACACCCAGCGCATCGGCGTGCTCGACCCTTACCTGGGCAGCGAGTTCTCGCTGACGGAGGTGCGGGTGCTCTACGAACTTGCCCACCGCGACCAGCCGACGGCCACCGAGCTGGGGCGCGACCTGTCGCTGGACGCCGGCTACCTGAGCCGCATCCTGCGGCGCTTTGAAGGCAAGGGCTGGCTGGCGCGCGTGCCTTCGCCGGCCGACGCGCGGCAGAGCCTGCTCAAGCTGACGGAGGCCGGGCACACGGCGTTCGCACCGCTGCAGCAGCAGTCGCGCGACGAGGCGGCCGCCCTGCTGGCGGCGCTGCCACCGGAAGACCAGCACAAGGTGGTGGGCGCGATGACCACGGTGCAGCGTCTGCTGGCCGGGCCCGACGAGGCCGCGGCGACGCGCACCGTCGTCTTGCGTGACCCGCAGCCGGGCGACATGGGCTGGGTGGTGCAGCAGCACGGCGAGATCTACGCGCGCGAATACGGCTGGAACAGCGAGTTCGAGGCGCTGGTGGCCGACATCGCGGGCAAGTACCTCAAGCACCACCGGCCCGACTGCGAGAAATGCTGGATCGCCGAACTCGACGGCGAGCGCGTCGGTGCCGTGTTCGTGGTGCGCAAGTCGGCCACGGTGGCGCAGCTGCGCATGCTGATCCTCACGCCTGGGGCGCGCGGACTGGGTCTTGGCGGGCGCCTGTCGGACGAATGCATCGCGTTCGCACGCGCCAAGGGCTACAGAAAAATGGTGCTGTGGACCAACAGCTGCCTGACGGCGGCGCGCGCGATTTATGCCAGGCGCGGCTTTGAACTGGTCAAAAGTGAGCCGTATCAGGGTTTTGGTCATGAATTGGTTGGCGAAACCTGGGCGCTAAAGCTTTAGGTGTACAGGGCTGGAAGTTTCCAAGGCTTTGAGCGTTGGCCCTCGTGAATAACGAAGAGCGAGCTATTGTTTTAATAGCGGATGAAGCACCTCGGCTTCTCGCGGGGCGGCCGGGGCATGCGGTGCGCGCGGCGATAATGGGCGCATGAGCCCCCTGCCCGCGGAAGAGCGCCCGCAACCCAAATCCCTCACCGACCTCTTTGTTTCATTCACCCTGCTGGCCCTGCAGGGTTTCGGCGGCGTCCTCGCTGTCGTGCAACGTGAGCTGGTGGAGAAAAAACGCTGGATGACGCGTGAGGAGTTCATCGAAGACTGGGCGGTGGCGCAAATCATGCCGGGCCCCAATGTGGTGAACCTTTCCTTGATGGTGGGCGGGCGCTATTTCGGCCTCAAGGGCGCGATGGTGGCGCTGGCCGGCATGCTGACGCTGCCGCTGGTGCTGGTGCTGCTGCTGGCGGTGCTGTATGCCCAGTTCGCCGGCCACCCAGGCGTGGCGGGCGCGCTGCGCGGCATGGCGGCGGTGGCGGCCGGGCTGATCGGGGCGACCGGCCTCAAGCTTTTTGGCGCGCTCAAGAAGAACGTGCTGGGCCTGCGGCTGTGCGCGGGCCTGGGCCTGCTGTGTTTTGTGTCCATTGCGCTGCTGCGCATTCCGCTGGCTTATGTGCTGCTGAGCCTGGGCTTCACGGCCTGCGTGCTGGCCTACCGCGGGCTCAAGCCATGAACGAACAATTGCCAACGCTGCACCTGGTTTTCGGCGCGCGGGAATGGTTCGACCTGTTCCTGCACTACCTCTCGCTGTCGCTGCTGTCGGTGGGCGGGGCTATCAGCACCGCGCCCGACATGCACCGCTTCCTGGTCGACAAGCAGCACTGGCTGACCGACGCGCAGTTCAACGCCTCCATCGCCATCGCGCAGTCGGCGCCGGGGCCTAACGTGCTGTTCATCGCCTTGATGGGCTGGAACGTGGGCCTGAACGCCGGAGGCATGCTGACCGGGCTGCTGGGCGTGTTCCTGTCGCTGCTGGGCATTTTGATTCCGAGCACCACGCTGACCTATACGGCGGCGCAATGGGGCCACCGCAATCGCGAACTGCGGGCGGTGCGCGCCTTCAAGCAGGGCATGGCCCCCATCGTGGTGGCCTTGCTGATCGCCACCAGCTGGATCCTGGCCGCCGCCAACGGCAGTTCGCTGAAAGACTGGCCGGTATGGCTGCTGACCGCCGCCTCGGCCGTCATCGTCTGGCGCACCCGCATCCATTTGCTGTGGCTGCTGGGCGCGGGCGCGCTGCTGGGCTGGTACGGGCTGGTCTAAGCCGCTGCCGGAACGCTACTGTGGCTTGCCGCGCCGGTGAAAGTACACCATGCGCGCGGCCTGCCGCATGGGTTCGGTGTCCAGGGCCATGTTGAAAATCCAGTCGGCCTGGAAATTATCGAACAGCCAGCGCAGCGTGCGCTTGGCGCGAAATTTCGGGTAACTCCGCACCAGTCCGTGCATCGGATCGGCCGGGTCGCCGCCGTCGACCGCCCCGCTTTGCAAGAACGCAGCCACGGCGCCGCCCACCGCATCGCCATGCTCCAGCGCCGTATGGATGCCGCCGGCCGTCACGGGCGAGACCATGCCGGCGGCGTCGCCGACCAGCATGACGCGCGCATCGGACACACGCTTCAACACCCCACCGCAGGGAATCATGCCGGCGCGCGTCGCCAGGGGCGCGGCATCGCCGACATCGACGTGCGACGCGATCTTGGCCGTGAAAGAGGCCATCCAGGCCTGCTTGGGCGGCACGCCCGAAGGCCGCATCCGCCGGGCCAGGCCGATCTGCTGGATGCCGACGCCGGCGACAGCCCAGCCGATGTAGCCGGGCGCGAGCTTGCGGTCTATGAAGCAGTGCAGCAGGTTGGCGTCCAGCCTGGCCTGGCTGTACTCCTGCTCGATGCCGAACAGGAACTGGGTGTTGAGCGACAGGTCCAAAGCCTTGGCAACGCGTGAATGCGGGCCGTCGGCGCCGACCAGGTAGCCGGCCTGCAGCACGGCCGGCTCCTGCGAGGCGACCGACTTGACCGATACGGCCCAGCCGCCGCTGTCCCGCGCGGCCTGCTCAAACAGCGTGCCCGCCAGCAGCGTGACACCATCAGCCTGGACGGAGGCGCACATCCAGTCCAGCAATGCCGGCGTGTCGGTCGCCCAGAAGTAATAACCTGGCGCATGCAGGTCCACGTGGCGCAGGTTGGGTGAATACAGCCGCACGCCGTCCACCTGCCGCACCAGCGCCGCGGGCACCTGCTGCAGCCAGGGGATGGTGTCTATGGCGTCCTTGACGATGATGCCGGTGGTGTGCAGCTTGTCCCCCGAGGAAGACTTCTTTTCAACCACGGCGACCCGCAGGCCCGCGCGGGCCGCGGCGCGCGCGCAGGCCAGCCCGGCAAAACTGGCGCCTACGACGACCAGGTCGAAGCGCAGCAGCGTCATGCGCCGCGTTGGCGCAAGGCTTCATAGAGGCAGACGCCGCTGGCCACGGACACGTTGAGGCTTTCCACCGCACCGCGCATGGGGATGCTGACGAGTTCGTCGCAGGTCTTGCGCGTGAGCTGGCGCATGCCCTCGCCTTCGGCACCGAGCACCAGGGCGACCGGGCCTTTCAAGTCCACGTCGTAAATGGTTTTTTCGGCATCGTCGCTGGTGCCTATGCACCAGATGTTGCGTTCCTTGAGCTCACCCAGGGTGCGGGCCAGATTGGTGACCATGAAATAAGGCATGGTTTCGGCGGCGCCGCTGGCGACCTTGGCGACGGTGGCGTTGATGCCGGCCGCATGGTCCTTGGGGGCGATCACCGCATGGGCGCCGGCGCCGTCGGCCACGCGCAGGCAGGCGCCCAGGTTGTGCGGGTCGGTCACGCCGTCCAGCACCAGCAGCAGCGGCTGGGCCGTGCCGGCTTCTTCGAGCTGCTCGAGCAGCTCGTCAAGGGACTTGACCTGGGCCAGTGCGTCGACCCGGGCCACCACGCCCTGGTGGCCGTGGCTGCCGCACATCTTGGCCAGGCGCAGGCCGTCGGATTCGATCAGCCGTATGCCGGCCTCGCGGGCCCGGTCGGTGAACTGGCGCATGCGCGCGTCGCGACGCGAAACGTCAAAAAACACCTCCAGGACGGACTTGGGGGCGGTTTTGATGCGAACGCCGACGGCATGGAAGCCAAAAAGGACTTTGGGGGTGGATGACATGCGGGGATTATCACTGCCAGGAGTCTGGGCGGCCCGGACTCTTCACCCCTCATTGGCATTACTACCGGTGCGCCAGGACCGACCGGCGGTCACAATGCGTGCTGGGTAAGACTAAAATAGTAACAATTTGTTGGCCGGAGCAGGCTGACGATGCTTCGCGACAAAAACATACACAAGTGAGGTCGTTATGGGATTGAGGCTTAAATTCAACCTGGTGTTGATCGTGGTGTTCCTGGCCGGCTTCGGCGCCGCCGGGTTCATGTCGCGCCAGTTGCTGCAGGAAAATGCCCGCGAGGAAGTCCTGCGCAACGCACGGCTCATGATGGACACCGCCCTCTCGGTGCGCGCCTACACGGTGGAGCAGATCAAGCCGCACCTGGACAAGCAGCTCGAAGAGGTCTTCCTGCCCCAGACCGTGCCGGCCTATGCGGCCACCGAAACCCTGGGCCACATCCAGAAGAAGTACCGCGACTACGGCTACAAGGAAGCGACGTTGAACCCGACCAACCCGCGCGACCGCGCCACCGACTGGGAAGCCGACATCGTCCAGCAGTTCCGCCAGAATTCCGATTCGAAAGAACTCATTTCGGAGCGCGCGGCGGCCACGGGCCGGCTGCTCTACATCGCCAAGCCGATCCAGATCACCAACGCGGCCTGCCTGCAGTGCCACAGCGTACCGGCGGCCGCACCGGCCAGCATGATCAAGATCTACGGCGAGGCCAACGGCTTCGGCTGGAAACACAATGAAATCATTGGCGCGCAGGTAGTGACGGTGCCCATGGAGATCCCCATCCGCAATGCCGAGCGCACTTTCAAGACCTTCATGGCCTCGCTGGCGGCGGTGTTTGTGGTGGTGTTCGTGGTGCTCAACCTGATGCTAAGCTGGCTCATCGTGCGGCCGATACGCCGCATGTCGCAGGCGGCCGACAAGGTCAGCACCGGCGACTTCGAGGTGCCCGAGTTCGCGGACGGCGGCAAGGACGAAGTGGCCGTGCTGGGCAGCTCTTTCAACCGCATGCGCCGCAGCCTGGAAAAAGCCATACAGATGATAGACCGCGGCGACTGAGACGCATCGAACTTCACGACCCCACGACGACCGCGCACGCATGACCGACCCCGAAGACAAGACCCGTACCCAGCCCGTGCGCCCCGACGGCGCCGCTCCGGCTGTCGTTGGCGACGGCGACGCGGCCGCGCTGATGCCGGGGCAGACGGTCTTTGAGTACCGCATCGACAAAATGCTGGGCGGCGGCGGTTTCGGCATCACCTACCTGGCGCAGGACATCAACCTGCAGTTACCGGTGGCCATCAAGGAATACTTTCCGGGCGAGCTGGCCGTGCGCGCGGCCGACCTGTCGGTCAGCGTGCGGTCCAGCGAAAACAAGGGGCAGTTCCAGTGGGGCCTGGAGCGCTTCCTCGACGAGGCGCGCGCGCTGGCGTCGTTTCGCCATCCCAACATCGTGCGGGTGCTGCGCTACTTCAAGGAAAACGGCACGGCCTACATCGTGATGGAGTACGAGTCGGGCGACCCGCTCAAGCGCTGGCTGGCCAAGCAACCCGCGCTGGACCAGCAAGGCCTGCTGAAGATCATCTACCCGCTGATGGACGGCCTGGAGGCCGTGCACAAGGTGAACTTCCTGCACCGCGACATCAAGCCGGACAACATCTACATCCGCGCAGACGGCACGCCGGTGCTGCTGGACTTCGGCGCGGCGCGCCGCGTCACCGGCAACCAGGACATGACCAACATCGTGAGCCCGGGCTTCGCGCCGTTCGAGCAGTACCACAGCAAAGGCCACCAAGGGCCGTGGACGGACGTCTATTCGCTGGGCGCGGTGATGTACTGGATGACGACCGGCCACAAGCCCATGGAATCGGCTTCGCGCGTGCGCGAGGACAGCATGCCCAAGGCCGCCGACACCGCCAGCGCGGTGGTCTTCGGCGCGCCGCTGCTGCGCGCCATCGACTGGGCGATGACGCCCAACGAAAACCAGCGGCCGCAGGACGTGGCTGCGCTGCGCCAGGCGTTGCTGAGCTCGGACTTCGTGAAGACGCAGACGCTGCGCGCGGCCAGCGTACTGGCGCCCCCCACACCTGCGGCCCCGCCTCCCCCACCCGCACCCGCGCCGGCACCCGCCGAAAGCAGGACGACCACCGCCGCGCCGCCCGACAACGCCCTGCTCGCCTACGCCGCCAATACACAGTCCATCCCGCTCAACAGCGCCGAGAACCTGCGCAAGAACGTGCTGGGCACCATCATGTTCCTGGACCTGGTGTCCTACTCCACCTATTCGGTGGACCAGCAGGTGGTGGTCAAGGCGCTGTTCAACGAGCTGATCACCAAGGCCATAGGCGGCGTGAAGGAGTCGTCGCGCATCATGATAGACACCGGCGACGGCGCGGCGATCTGTTTCCTCGGCGACCCCGAGGAGGCGCTGCAGTCGGCCCTGCTGCTACGCGACCTGCTGGCGCAGAAGTACGGCCGCAAGCTGTCCCTGCGCGTGGGCCTGCACCTGGGGCCCATCCGCATGGTGTTCGACATCAACAACCGGGTCAACGTGGTGGGCGACGGCATCAACGTGGCCCAGCGCATCATGGACTTCGCCAGGCCCAACCAGGTGGTGGTCTCGCGGGCCTATTACGACGTGATCTCGCGCATCACCGACAGCGCGGCCGGTCATTTCGACTACCTCGGCCCGCACATGGACAAGCACCTGCGCTCGCACGAGATCTATGCGGTGCTGGACCCGAATGCCGCACCCGCGGCAGCCGCGGCATCGCGCAACCTGGAGTTCGAGCACACGGCCTCGTTCGCCGCGCTGGCCTCGCTCACGCCGGAAATGGTGCACGACATCGAGGCCGAGCTGGCCAAGCTGATCGGCCCGCTGGCCCGGGTGCTGGTCAAGAAGGCGGTGCCGCGCACGGTGAGCGCCCAGGGCTTGCGCGACCTGCTGGCCGTCTCCATCCCCGACGCCACGGCGCGCGAGGCCTTTGCGCGGCCGCGCAATGCCAGCATGCCCGTGCATTCGGGCATGCATGGGGCCTCGGGTCCGCGCACCGGCGCCACAAGCGCCATAGGTGCCACCACCGGTACGCCCAGCCGCCTGCATTCCATGCCGGTGTCCGGCCTGCGGTCCCAGGACATGAGCCGCCCCACAGGCCCGTCATCGCCGTCGGCGACCTCGACTTCCATCAACCTGCAGCATTTCAGCGCGGAACTGCAGGCCCAGCTCGAGCGCATGCTGAGCCTTTACATCGGCCCGCTGGCCAAGACACTGGTGCGCAAGGAATCGGCGCGCCACACCAGCCTGGGCGCGTTGGCCAAGGCCCTGGCGCAGCTGATCGACAAGCCCGACGACAGGGCGAAGTTCCTGGCCGCGGCGCAAAAGCTGCACTCGGGGCGCTGAAGCCCCGGGCAAGTTCAGGCCGAAACGACCCGGCCCGCGTCTATGGTGATGCGCCGCTCGCAGCGCGCGGCGATGCCTTGGTCGTGGGTCACCAGCACCAGCGTGGTCCCGAGTTCACGATTGAGCTCGAACATCAGCGACATGACGGTCTCGCCGGTGGCGAAATCCAGGCTGCCGGTGGGCTCGTCGGCCAGCAGCACCGCCGGCTGCACCACGAAGGCCCGCGCCAGCGCTACGCGCTGCTGCTCGCCGCCCGACAGCACTTTGGGATAGTGGCCCAGCCGCTCCCCCAGGCCGACCCGCTTGAGCATCTCGGTGGCCTGCGAGCGGGCGTTCCGGGTGCCCGACAGCTCCAGCGGCAGCATGACGTTCTCCAGCGCGCTCAGGTTGCCCATGAGCTGGAAGCTCTGGAACACAAAACCGACCTTCTGGGCGCGCAAGGCCGCGCGGTCGTCTTCGCCCAGGGCGAACAGGTCCTGCCCGGCCAGCCTGACCGTGCCCTCGGTGGGCGTGTCCAGCCCCGCGATGATGGACAGCAAGGTGCTTTTGCCCGAGCCCGAGGCGCCGACAATGGCGGCGGTTTCGCGCGCGGCGAGCGCGAAGTCAATATCGCGCAAAATGGCCAAAGTGCCGGTGGAGTCGGTGACCGACTTGAAAACGTGCTCCACGGAAATAATTGAAGCTGTTGCAGGCTTTGCAGCCGCACCGGAAACGCCGGGCGCTGTGGAGGCCATGGAAGCATCATTCACGCCACTCACCGCGGGTTCAAACATGTCAGCCTTGTCAGAAAATATGAAATCCGACTTTACCAAGCTTGCCGGCCAAACGGCCAGGCGCCTGGTAAAACCTTTGGCCGCGCTGCTCGCGGCCGCCTTGCTGGGCGCAGTGCCGGCCGCCCACGCGCAGGCGCCCGCCTCCGCCGCCCAGGCCACTACCGTGCTAGTCGTCGGCGACTCCCTGAGCGCCGAATACGGCCTCAAGCGCGGAACGGGCTGGGTGCCGCTGCTGGAAAAGCAGCTGGCCGAAGAGAAAAAGAATGCCCGGGTCGTCAACGCCAGCATCAGCGGCGACACCACCTCGGGCGGCCGCTCCCGCCTGCCGGCCCTGCTGTCGCAGCACAAGCCCGCCGTGGTGGTGATAGAGCTGGGCGGCAACGACGCCCTACGCGGCCTGCCGCTGGACATGACCGAGCAAAATCTCAGCGCGATGACGCAAGCCGCCAAAAAGGCCGGCGCGCGCGTGCTGCTGGTCGGCATGCAGGTGCCACCCAACTACGGCAGCGCCTACGCGGCGACCTTTTCCGGGTTGTTCACCAAGATCGCCAAGGCCGAAAAAGTCGCGCTGGTGCCGTTTTTCCTCAAGGGTGTCGCCGATGCCGCCGACCCGGTGGCCAACTTCCAGGCCGACCGCATCCACCCCAACGAGCAATCACAGGCCCGCATGCTGGCCAATGTGTGGCCCGAACTCAAGAAACTGATCAAGTGACGCTTGAACGCATTTCCGCCGAAGAGGCGCTGGCCGCGCTGGGCCGCTACTCCGACATCATCGATGCCCGCAGCGAGGGGGAATACGCCGAAGACCACCTGCCCGGCGCGCTGAACTGGCCCAGCCTGCACGACGAAGAGCGAAAGATCGTCGGCACCAAATACAAGCAGATCAGCCAGTTCGAGGCCAAAAAACTGGGGGCGGCGCTGGTGGCGAAAAACATCGCCGAACACATACAGCGTGACGTGCTCGACAAACCACGTGAATGGCAGCCCCTGCTTTATTGCTGGCGCGGCGGCAAGCGCAGCGGCTCGCTGGCGCTGGTGCTGGACCAGATCGGCTTCAGGGTCACACTGGTGGACGGTGGCTACAAGGCCTTCCGGGCGGCGCTGCTGGCCGACCTGCCGCAGCTGGCCGCGCGCCTGCAGTACCGTGTCGTTTGCGGCCCCACGGGCTCAGGCAAGACGCGGTTGCTACAGGCCTTGTCAGAACAGGGCGCGCAGGTGCTGGACCTGGAAGCGCTGGCCAACCACCGCAGTTCTGTGCTGGGCGCGATTCCCGGCGTTCAGCAGCCCAGCCAGAAAGCCTTTGACAGCGGCATTTGGTCCGCCTTGCGCGGCTTCGACCCGGCCAGGCCGGTCTACGTTGAAAGCGAAAGTAAAAAGGTCGGCAACGTGGCGGTGCCCGACGGCCTGATCGCCGCCATGCGGGCCAGCCCCTGCCTGCAGATCGAGCTTGCGGATGACGAGCGCGTGGCGCTGCTGCTCGAAGACTATGCCTTCTTCGTCAAGGACATCGCGCACTTCTGCGAACGCCTCGGCGCCTTGACAGAGGCCCGCGGCAAGGCCGTGGTGCAGGACTGGCAGGCACGCGCCCAAGGCGGCGACGTGGCCTCAGTGGTCCGCGAGCTGCTCACCCTTCACTACGACCCGGGCTATGCGCGATCCATGGAGCGCAACTTCAGCCAGTACCCGAAAGCCACTGTGCTCAGCGCGGCCGACCGATCGAGGCAGACCCTGGCGGGGCTGGCGCTATCCATTCTTGCGGGGGAGAAAACACCATGAAAAAAACCCTTGCCGCCATCGGCATCGCCCTGGCCGGGCTGGCCGCCTACCTGTGCCTGTGGCCGGTGCCCGTCGCGCCGCAAAGCTGGGAAGCGCCCGCGGCACCCGGCTACACCGGCCCTTTCGCCGCCAACAACAAACTCGCCACCCTGAAAACCATCCCGCTGGGGGCCGAAGAAGGTCCCGAGCACCTGGTGGTGGCCCGGGATGGAAAACTCTACGCCACGGTGGCCAGCGGCGCCATCCTGCGGATGAATCCCGATGGCAGTGGCCAGGAGGTGGTGGCCAACACCGGCGGCCGCGTGCTGGGCTTTGACTTCGACGCGGCCGGCAATCTCATCGCCGCCGACGCATTCAGAGGCTTGCTGTCGATTTCGCCGGACAGGAAAGTGACCGTGCTGGCGGACAAAGCCGGCGGCAGTCCGATTCTGTATGCCAACGCGGTGGTGGTAGCGCGCAACGGCAAGGTGTACTTCAGCGACGCATCCACCCGCTTTGGGGCCCGGCAATGGGGCGGCACTTTCGAAGCCAGCATTCTCGACATCCTGGAGCAGTCCGCCACAGGCCGGGTCATTGAGTACGACCCGGCAACCCAAGCCACGCGCATCGTAGCCAAGGGTCTGAGCTTTGCCAACGGCGTGGCCTTGAGCCAGGACGAGCGCTCGCTGTTTGTGGCCGAAACCGGCAAATACCGCATCTGGAAACTGCCGGTGGATGCGCAGGAACAGGACATCGGCCAGGCCGGCAGCGGCCTCCGGCCGCTTTTTGACAATCTGCCGGGCTACCCCGACAACCTGATGCGCGGCCTGGACGGCAAGGTATGGGTGGGACTCGTCAAGCCGCGCAACCCGACGATTGACGGCCTGGCCCGCAAGCCTTTCATGCGCAAGCTCATACTGCGCCTGCCACGCGCCTTGTGGCCTATTCCCAAGGCCTATGGCCACGTGGTGGCATTCACGGAAGAAGGAAAAGTGGTGGCCGACCTGCAGGACCCGACAGGTGCCTACCCCGAAACAACCGCCGTGACGGAGACGGCGGACAGGCTGTATGTACAAAGCCTGCATGCCAGGGAGCTGGGCTGGTTACCTAAATAGGCTGGTGTACCGTCCGGCCAAGTACCGGCCATCAACAAAAAACCCGGCAACACGCTGGGTGTTCCGGGTTTTTGAAGGGGTACGAGCTGATAACCGTTTGCGCTCAACCTTCACTGGAAGTTTGAAGGTTCAGGGCGCGGGGTCAGCGGGTGGCACGCCAGCCGGCGCATCGCCGTCATTGGGCGGCGCATCGTTTCCATCGTCGGCCACATCATCCGGCTTACCCTCGGCCTTGCGCTTGAGCTTTTCTTCTTTTTTGCGTTTTTTCGCAAGCTCTTTCTGGCGCTTTTCGTAGGAATAGTTGGGAGTTGCCACTGCGTGCTTTCATCTGAATAAGTAAGCCTTACTGTACTGCATTGCCGCCGCCGGATACCAGTCGTTTGCCCCGCTTTTGGATCAGGCTTTTTCCAGGGCCTGCGCAATGTCGGCCCGCAGGTCGGCGACGGCTTCCAGGCCTACCGAAAAGCGCACCAGGCCGCCTTTATAGGGCCAGGGCGTGGTACGCAGCGCCGGGATGTCGTACGGCGCGCACAAGCTCATGGGGCCAGCCCAGCTGTAACCTAGTTTGAAAAGTTTCAGGCTGTCACAAAAACGGTCCACCTGTGCCTGGGTGAACTCGGGTTTGAAGACGGCGCTCATGAGGCAGGCGGCACCGCTGCAGTCGCGCTTCCAGACCTCATGGCCGGGCGATCCGGGCAGGGCCGGGTGCAATACGGTGGCGATCTGGGGGCGGCCGGCCAGCCAGCCGGCCAGTTCCCGCGTGGCGGCGTCCTGGGCGGCGTAGCGCAAGGCCATGCTGTGGAGGCCTCGCAGCACCAGTTCGGCATCGTTGCCGCCTATGCCGTAACCGACACGCATGTGGCAAAAGTGGACCAGGTGGTGCAGCGCCTCGTCGCGCGTGACGACGGAGCCCATCAGCACATCGGCGCCGCCGCTGGGGTATTTGGTCAGCGCCTGGACCGAGATGTCCAGGCCGAGATCAAAAGCGTTGAAAGCCAGGCCGGCGCCCCAGGTGTTGTCGAGCGCGGTCACGATGCCTGCGGGATGCGCATTCTTGTGCGCCTTGACGGCCGCGACCAGTGCGGGCATGTCGGGGAATTCGAGCGTGATGGAGCCCGGTGCCTCTATCCACACCAGCCGGGTTTTCGGGCCCAGCTTGGCGGCCAGGTCGGCGGGGTTCATCGCGTCGTAAAAGCGATGGGTGATGCCCCAGGCGGCCAGCTCGCCCTGCGCAAAGCTCTTGTTGGGCCCGTAGGCGTTGTCGGGAATCAGCAGCTCGTCACCGGCCTTGAGCAGCGCCATGCCGACCAGCACCACGGCCGCCAGGCCGCTGGGCACCAGCGTGCAGTACTTTCCGCCTTCCAGGGTGGCAATGCGCTCTTCCAGCGTGAAGGTGGTGGGCGTGCCGTGCAGGCCGTAGGTGTAGCCGGTCTTGTGCTTCCAGTCGCGGCTGCGCAGCGCGGCGACGGTGGGAAAGGCAATGGTGGAAGCCTTGTAGACCCCGGGCGGAATCGCGTCAAAGCCGGCGGGCGGCTTGTAGGGGTGGTGGATCAGGGTGGTGGAAATGTCGGATGGAGAATCGCTCATGCAGCGATATTACGGCAGTTTTCCGGTCTTGCTCAATGCCATCGTTGAGGGGCATTTAGCTATTCAGGACGCATGGATTTTCGGATCCGCGTGACGTGACAAGCCGAAAACAGCCATCCGGGCGGCATCGGCAAACACCTCATCGTTTCTTGTCGAAATAGCCTGCGTCCGTGATGTCCATCAACTTCACCAGCTCCTGGCGCAAGGCTGCACCTCCTGGACTCTCGGTGCGCAAACCACGCAGTGTGTTGGCGCATCTCTGCCAGAAGGATGCACCACGTCCTATGGCACCGAAGCGTGCTACTTCAAGGGCTGGTTTCCCTGCTTTGAAAAGCAGCTCGACCACCACCCAGTGAATGTCGTCGTCCCCGAATGTTTGTACCGACCGAACCGCACGGAATTCATCGAAATCGTATTCGTCGAAACTTCTCCCGAGAAAGAGAGACGTTTTCCACTTGCGAATACGCTTTGTCTTTTGGTTGACGTCAAAGTTGAAACCGCCATGCTGGGAATTCCACAGCATGCACCATAGGGTGCCGACCATCATGAAGGTGCCGGTGCCAAGGAGAAGCCATGACAGCCAGGCCTCACGTGCCCCAAGGCCCAGGAACGCGAAGAACCCGCCACTGCCAATCATCAGCGGGATCACCAAAATCATGAAGATCCAGGCAGCCAAACCAGCAGCCTCCTGGGTTCGAAGCGCTCTCCAGTTTTGCGGTCCGTCAGCGGACGGCAAGACCGGCGGACTTTGCATCATGCGGCGCTGACCAGTGTCAAACCGACGTATCCGACGCCGCTAGATCTTCCACTTCGCCATCAGCTGCGCGGGTGACAGCGAGTCATAGCCTTCGAACGGCTGGTGAATCCAGGGATTGGTGGGCAGCAGTTCGACCGAATAGTCGGGCTGGAAGCTGGACACGCCCTTGGTCCAGATGACGGCGCTGCGCAGTTCGGTGATGGGTTTGTAGTTGTTCTTGAGCTGGTGGATCACGGCGTTGAGCGTGTGGCCAGAATCGGCCAGGTCGTCGACCAGCAGCACCTTGCCGGCGATCTCGCCCTTGGGCGTGGTGATGAAGCGGGCGATGTCGAGGTTGCCCTGCGTCATGCCGGCATCGGCGCGGTAGGAGCTGGTGGACATGATGGCCAGCGGCTTGTCGAAGATGCGCGACAGGATGTCGCCGGGGCGCATGCCGCCGCGGGCCAGGCACAGGATGGTGTCGAACTGCCAGCCGGACTGGTGGATCTTGATGGCCAGTTTCTCAATCAGGTTGTGGTATTCGTCATAGCTCACATAGAGATGCTTGCCGTCTTCTGTCAACATGGGTGGCGCTCCTGATGTATTCGCTGCCTGCGCCCGTTTCAGGGGGCGGCAGGCTGTTTGGCTAAAGCTGTGGCGGGTATCCGGTCAAGCGGCGGCGTAAGGGTTGCGCAGCAGGATGGTGTGGTCGCGGTCCGGGCTGGTGGAGATCATGTCGATGGGCACGCCGGTCACTTCCTCGATGCGGTGCAGGTATTTCTGCGCGGCCGCGGGCAGCTTGTCGTACTCGGTGACGCCGACCGTGCTCTGGCTCCAGCCGGGCATGGTTTCGTAGATCGGCTTGCAGCGCTCGATCTCTTCGGCGCCCATGGGCAGGATGTCGGTGATATGGCCGTCGAGTTCGTAGCCGGTGCACAGCTTGAGTTCGTCGATGCCGTCGAGCACGTCGAGCTTGGTGATGCACAGGCCCGACAGGCCGTTGACCTGGGCCGAGCGCTTGAGCAGCGCGGCGTCAAACCAGCCGCAACGGCGGCTGCGCCCGGTGGTCACGCCTTTTTCGGCGCCCACGGTGCTCAGGTGGTAGCCCACGGTACCGGGCTTTTCCCAGTCGAGTTCGGTCGGGAACGGCCCGCCGCCCACACGCGTGCAATAGGCCTTGGTGATGCCCAGGATGTAGTGCAGCATGCCCGGGCCCACACCGGCGCCGGCGGCGGCATTCCCGGCCACGCAGTTGCTGGAGGTGACGTAGGGGTAGGTACCGTGGTCGACGTCGAGCAAGGTGCCCTGCGCGCCTTCGAACAGCAGGTTGGCGCCGTCGCTATGGGCGTCGTTGAGTTCACGCGAGACGTCGGCCATCATGGGCTTGAGCAGTTCGGCGTGGCGCATGGCTTCGGCGTAGACGGTGTCGAAGTCGATGGCCGGGGCATGCAGGTAGCCCGTCAGCACGAAGTTGTGCAGCTCCAGCAGGTCGCGCAGCTTGGCGGCGAAGCGGTCGGGGTATTTGAGGTCCTGCACGCGCAGCGCGCGGCGGGCGATCTTGTCTTCATAGGCCGGGCCTATGCCGCGGCCGGTGGTGCCGATCTTGGTGGTGCCGCCCTTTTCGCGGTAGGCTTCGCGCGCGATGTCGAGCGCGGCGTGGAAAGGCAGGATCAGCGGGCAGGCTTCGCTGATGCGCAGGCGCGAACGCACCTCGACGCCGGCTTTCTCCAGGCCTTCGATTTCCTCAAACAGCTTGGCGGCCGACAGCACCACGCCGTTGCCGATGTAGCACTTCACGCCGGGACGCATGATGCCGCTGGGGATCAGGTGCAGCGCCGTTTTGACGCCGTTGATGACCAGCGTGTGGCCGGCGTTGTGGCCGCCCTGGAAGCGCACCACGCCCTGAGACATCTCGGTGAGCCAGTCGACCAGCTTGCCCTTGCCTTCGTCGCCCCACTGGGTGCCCACGACCACGACATTGCGGCCCGCGTCTGCGGTTTGTTTGTTTGTCATCTTCAATTCTCGTTAAGGTGTGTTGGGATCAAGCCGGACGGGGGCACATGGCCCTCACGCGGCTTTCTTCAGGGGCTGGACCACCCATTGACCGGCAGCCTGGGCCAGTTCGCGGTCGCAATCGAATTCATTGACTTCATGTTCATGGCCGGGCAGCACGCAGGCCACGGTTTCGCCACCGGCGCGCAGCCGGGCGATGGCTGCGCGCAAGCCGGCGTCTTCGCTCCAGGGCGCGCGTATGGCGGCCTTCAGGGGCCGGGGCGGCAGCACGCTGACGAGCTCCTTCAAGTCCAGACTGAAGCCGGCCGCCGGACGGTTGCGGCCGAACACGGCGCCGACCTCGTCATAACGGCCGCCGCGCGCCAGTTCGGCGCCCTGCCCGTAAATGGCAAAGCGCGTGCCGCTGTAATAGGCGTAGCCGCGCAAGTCGGCCAGGTCGAAACTGACCTTGACCTCGCCCTTTTCGCCGCCGGTGTGGGCGGCCAGCCATTTGAGGTTTTGCAGCGCCGCCTTGAGGCCAGTCGAGGGTGGCAAGGCTTTTTCGGCTTCGGCCAGGACTTTCTCATCGCCGTAGAGCTGCAGCAGTGCCTTGAGGCCGGCGCGCGCTTCGGCGGAAATGCCGCTGCTCGGGCTGGCAGTGAGGCTGTCGAGCTCGCTCGCATCCTTGGCTGCCAGCGCGGTGTGGATGAGCGCGAGGGTCTTGCCGTTGACGGTGGCGCCGGCCAGCAGGCTGTTGACGATGCGCACGTCGGCCATGTCGACGCTCAATGCGGTCACGCCGGCCGCTTTGAGGCCCTCAAGCGCCAGCTGCTGGGCTTCCAAGTCGGCTTCCAGCCCGGCATGGCCGTAGATCTCAGCGCCGAACTGCAGCGGCTCGCGGGTCGCGTGGGGGCGGTCTGTGCGGGTGTGCAGCACCGGGCCGCAATAGCAGAGGCGGGCCACGCCGCTGCGATTGAGAAGGTGGGCGTCGATGCGGGCGACCTGGGGGGTGGTGTCGGCGCGCAGGCCCAGGGTGCGGCCGGAAAGCTGGTCGACCAGCTTGAAAGTCTGCAGGTCCAGCGCTTCGCCGGTGCCGGTCAGCAGCGACTCGAGGTGCTCGAGCAGCGGCGGCATGACCAGTTCATAGCCGTAGCTGCGGGCGGTGTCCAGGAACAGGCGGCGCAGCTCTTCGATGTGGCGCGCCTCGGAGGGCAGGACATCGGCAATTTGATCGGGCAATTGCCATGATGACGACCAGGCGGGCATTGTAATTTTCGTGGGCTGTTAAAAACAGCATTTTACCGGGCTTGAAGCCGGTTTTCGGCTTGCCGGAGGCGGATAAGGCCCCCGGGACGAAATAGTGGTGCGGCTGTGAGGCGGAATTCAGGCCAGCACGGCCAGCAGGACCAAACCCGCCGCGATGCTGCACAGCCCAAAGAAGCGGATCTGGCCATTGCCCAGGGTGAGGATTTGCTCGAACATGCGGCGCCAGCCGCCGGGAGAGATGAAAGGCAACAGGCCCTCGATGACCAGCATCAAGGCCAGTGCCAGCCAGAAGGTGTTGCCGTCCACGCCGGCTTATTTTTTGGCCGGTGCGGCGCTGCCGGAGCCCGGGCCGCGCATCGCCTTGAAGAAGTCGGACGAAGGATCGAGCACCATCACGTCGCTTTTCTTGCTGAAGCTGGCTTTGTAGGCATCGAGGCTGCGGTAGAACTGGGCGAACTGCGGGTCGCGGCCGAACGATTCTGCGTAAGTACGAGCGGCTTCGGCATCGCCCTCGCCTTTGACTTTCTGCGCGTCGCGGTAGGCATTGGCGACGGTCACTTCGCGCTGGCGGTCGGCGTCGGCGCGAATTTTTTCGCCTTCGGCCAAACCGGTGGAGCGCAGCTCATTGGCGACCCGTTTGCGCTCGGCTTCCATGCGACGGTAAACCGATTCGGTGATCGCTTCGGTGTAATCTACGCGGGTAATGCGGACGTCCAAAACGTCGATGCCCCACGTGGCAGCCTTGACCTTTTCAAGCACCTCGGTCTTGACGCCTAACATCAACGCCTCCCGCTGGGTAGACAGCAACTCACGGACGGTGCGCTTGTTGATTTCCTGGTTGAAGGCGCTGCGTACCATTCCGCTGAGGCGGTTTGCACCGATCGCTTCATCACTGCCAACGTTCTGGATGTACTCAGTGGGATTGACGATCCGCCAACGCACATACCAGTCAATCACAACAGGCTGCTTTTCCGCCGTCAAGACCGCACGAGTGTCGGTGCTCTCCAGTGTCAAGAGACGCTTGTCGATATATTTAACATCCTGAAATGGCGGTGGCAATTTGAAGCTGAGGCCCGGCTCCGTTATGACTTCCTTGATCTTCCCAAAAGCATAGACAACACCAAACTGGCGCTGGTCGACAACAAACAGCATGGAACTGGCCATGGCCAGGATTGCCAGCAGCAGGGCCGCAAAAAAACCAACTCTATTCACTTTGATATTCCTTAGCGGGTTTCACGGTCACGGGTGCGGGCGGCGTCGCGCGAGCGGGCATCAAGAGGCAGACTTCCGGCCGGCAGTGAGGGTATCGCCGCAGGAGCCGTCGCGCTACCCGGGAGAAGCGGCGCGTCAGCCCCGGCAACGGCGCCGCCCTGCGTAGACATCTGCATGATTTTGTCAAGCGGCAAGTACAGGAGGTTAGAACCCTGGCGCGACTCCACCAGCACCTTGGTGACGTTGGTGTAGACCTGTTGCATGGTATCGATGTACAAGCGGTCTCGGGTGACCTGCGGCGCCTTCTGATATTCAGCGAGCACCAGGCGAAAGCGCTGCGCATCGCCCTGGGCCTGCGCAACAATTCGCGCCTTGTAGGCCTCCGACTCCTCCTTGAGTCGGGACGCAGAGCCCACCGCTCGCGGAATTACCTCATTGGCATAAGCCTGCGCTTCGTTTTTGGCCCGCTCACGCTCCTGGGCAGCCTTGTTCACATCATCAAAAGCGGCCTGAACCTGATCGGGGGCGCGTACGCCGCCCTGCTGCATGTTGATCGCCACGATCTCCACGCCTATTTTGTATCGATCCAGTATGGCCTGGGTCAGAGTCTGGACGCGGGGAGCAATATCCTCGCGCTCAACGCCGAGGGCCACGTCCAGACGCATTTTTCCGACGACTTCGCGGACTGCAGTTTCGGCGGCCTGCACCACTGCGGCAACCGGGTCCTTGCTTTCAAACAGGAAGGCCCGAGCGTCCCTCAAGCGGTACTGCACGGTGAATTTGACATCGATAATGTTTTCGTCCTCGGTCAGCATCGCTGAATCCCGAAGCCCTGTGGCCTTGATGATTGTGTCCTTACCAATATCCACTGAGCGCAACTGTGTTACCACCAGCACCTCATGGCGCTGGACGGGATAAGGCAGGCGCCAGTTGAAGCCCGCGCCCACGGTGGAGTGGTATTTGCCGAATTGGGTAATGACGGCCTGCTGGCCTTCCTGGACGATGAAAAAACCGGTTCCCAGCCAGATCAGCGCGGCGACGCTGGCAATCAGGCCGACGCCGATGCCGGCGCTTTTCATGTCGGGCTGGAAGCCGCCGTTATTCCCACCGCCTCCGCCGCCGTTGCCACGGCCGAAACCGCCGCGATTGGGGTTGTTCTTGCCGCCGCCGAAAAGGCCGCCCAGCTTGCGGTTGAAGTCGCGCCAGAGTTCATCAAGGTCGGGGGGACCCTGGTTGGGGCCCTGCCCTTGCGGGCGGTTGGCGGGTCGGGTCGGCTGCTTGTCGTCCCGGGGTGCCTCGGGCTTGCTGTCGTCGGA